>JANOZI010000001.1:0-2993 GCA_031429375.1 Acidobacteriota bacterium
CGCTAATCACCTCGGGCGACAGCACGCGGTCGTCCTGACGCTTCATCTCGGCGAGAATACCGTAGAGGCGGTCGGTGCCGACGACTTCGAAGTCTTGCGATTGTGAAAGATCGGTCACGACCATTTCCGTGATGCCGGTTCGCATCCATTCGAGCTCCTTGTCGCCTGTCGTGTTGTCGAAATACAGGACGGCCACCGAGGGCTTGCCCGATCCGCTGCCGCCAGCCGGGGTGCCGCTATCGCGATCCCTCGTGAGCAACACGGCCGCGGCCGTCGCGAGCACGGCTACTCCCGCCGCCAGCCACGCCCAGGCCGGGACCCGCGTGAGCGTCGGTGCTGTGGCCACCGGATGCGCGCCGCTATCCAGGTGACGTCGCGCGGCGCGGAAATCCACCACCACGTCTTTCATGCCCTGATAGCGATCGGCGGGATCCTTGGCGAGGCACTTGTCGACGATGCGCTGGATGTCGGTGCTGGCCTCGACCATGACGCCGGGCCCGAGCGAGGGTAGGCGGGGTGCCGGCTCGTGAAGAATCGCGCTGGCGGTCTCGATGCCGGTCTTGCCGCGAAACGGCGGCTGGCCGGCCAGCATTTCATGCAGCAGGATCCCGAAAGAGAAGATGTCGCTGCGATGATCGACCACGTCGCCGCGGGCCTGTTCCGGGGACATATAGGTCATGGTGCCCAGCACCACACCCGCGCCGGTGTCGTGGCCGGTCTGCGTCGGCGCGCCCGCCACCGCGGCCGATTCGATCAACTTCGCGATGCCGAAGTCGATGATCTTGGCATGACCCTCGTCGGTCACCATCACGTTGGCCGGCTTCAGGTCGCGGTGGACGATGCCCTTTTCGTGCGCGCGCGCCAGCCCGGCGGCTATCTCCGCGCCGAGTTCGAGTGTGCGCGCCGCACCAGGACGCTGTCGCGCGAGCAGGTCGCTCAGTTTCTCGCCGCGGATTAATTCCATGGCGATGTAGGCGAGGCCGTCGATCTCGTTGGCCTCGTGGATCACCGCGATGTGGGGATGCTCGAGCGCCGAGGCGGCCTGCGCTTCCTTGAGAAAGCGCCGGCGGCGATCCGGGTCATGTGTGAGGTCGTCGGGCAGGACCTTGAGTGCGATGTCACGGTTGAGCCGCGTATCCGTCGCGCGATAGACCACGCCCATGCCGCCGCGGCTGATCTCTTCCAGGACGCGGTAATGGCCGAGCGTGCGGCCGGTCAGATTCATAACGTGGAGAAAGGCATGCGCATTCTATCGCGATCCAACTGCCCCGACCGCTCGCTGATACAGCGCCTCGTACTGCGGTACCACTCGGTCCGCGCTGAAGCGCTCGACCGCAAGGCGGGCGGCGTTGGCTGACATTCGCGCGTGCAGGCCGGCGTCCGACAGCAGCCTGACGGCGCTCTCCGCCATCAACTCGATGGCGTCGGACGGATGCAGGTAACCCGTCTCGCCTTCCACGACCACCTCGGGCAGGCCGCCGACGCGCGAGGCGACCACCGGCACGCCGCACGCCATCGCTTCGAGCGCCGAGAGCCCGAAACTCTCCTGCAGCGACGGCAGCAGGAACAGATCCGCCGTCGACAAGATCTCGACGATGTCCTGGGTCTCACCGATCATCTCGACATGCGGCGACAAACCAAGCTCCCTGACGAGTTCCTCCGCCTTGCCCCAATCGGGTCCTTCGCCGACGATCGCCAGGCGCGCGGCGACCCGTTCGCGGATACGCGCGAAGATCTTGACCACGGCGTCGATCTGCTTCACCGGACGCAGATTCGAAATGTGCACCACCAGCTTCTCGCCCCCAGGGCATAGGCGCTCCCTCAACGCCGCATTGGGTGCGCGCCGGTGGAAGCCGCAATCAAGGAAATTGGGGATCACCTCGATCGCGCTCTTGACCGGCATCTCACGCCTGGTGTCGTCGCGCAGGCTGGCCGAGACGGCCGTGACCGCGTCGGATTGGTCGATGCAAAACGACACCGTCTCGCGATACGACGGATCGGCGCCGAGAATCGTGACGTCGGTGCCATGCAGGGTGGTGATGGTGCGCGGCACGTGAGCGATGGCCGAGGCGGTCAGGATCTGGCGGGCGAGATACGCCGCGGCGGCATGCGGGATGGCGTAGTGCGCGTGAATGATATCGAGTTGATGCGCGCGCGAGACCTGGACCAGCCGGTTGGCCAGCGCGAGAAGGTATTGCGGTTCACGGAACAGCGGATAGCCGGGCGTGTCAACGCGATGGAAGCGGATCCCGGGGTCCGGCTCGCGCAGCCTGAACGGCGTCTCGCTGCTGATGACGTGCGTCTTGTGGCCACGTCCTGCAAGGCAGCGCGCCAGCTCGGAAGCCACGACGCCGCTCCCGCCCACCGATGCATAGCAGACGATGCCGATGTTCATTTGAGCAGCGTGGCCCGCGCGATCGGATCGCGTGCGATCACGCCCTCGGCAAACTCGACGCCGATCTGCGCGCCGAACTGCGCGTCGCGGCTTTCGATCAGCTGCCGGAAGCGCGGCGACGTCAACCGCGTCGTCGTGCCGCCGGTCGCGGCGGGGTCGAACTGCGAGCGGTGGCACGCGAGCGCCGCGCGCTTGGTCTCGTAGCTCGCCGACACGTCGACGACAAACGACGGTGGCGCCGAATCGTTGATGAAATAGTAGAGCACCCAGTCGGGCCGCCAGTTCTCACCTGGTGCGCCGTAGCGCGACAGGCCGCTCAGGAACGCCGCGCGGGTCAGCAGGCGATGGGCCGCGACATGATCGGGATGCCGATCGTCGCCGTATGGCGCGGCGATCGTCTTCGGCTTCATGCGGCGGATGTACGCCACGACTTCGCGCAGGTGCGAGGGGTCACCGCCAATGTCGCCATCCGGCAAACCGAGGTTGTCTCGCGAAACCGCGCCGAGCACCACTCGGGCCGCCTCCGCCTCAGCCACACGCTGCTCGGGTGTTCCGTTGGTTCCCATTTCGCCGCGGGTCAGGTCGCAGAGGCCAACCG
>JANOZI010000002.1:0-5675 GCA_031429375.1 Acidobacteriota bacterium
GACCACTGCCCGTGCAGGATGCGATCGCCTACCGAGTTGTCTTCCCACACCAACTTGCCGGTGTTGCGATCGCATCCTGCACGGGCAGTGGTCGACGCCGGCGGCCGGCAACATCGGCGGCGTGCAGCAGGTCGTGCATGCGCAGGGCGACGGCTGGGTGCGCGGCTACGAGGCCGCCTCGGGCAAGAAGCTGTGGGAATTCGACACCAACCCGAAAGACTCGCTGTGGCCCAAGACGCGCAACGAGGTGATCAGCACGCCGGTGATCTTCGAGAACGTCGTGTACATCTCGAACGGCCAGGATCCCGAACACGGCGAGGGCGTGGGCCACGCCTACGCGATCGACGCCACCAAGCGCGGCGACATCACCGAGACCGGGCGGATCTGGCATTTCGACAAGATCCGGCGATCGATTTCCACCGCGGCGATCAAGGACGGCCTGATCTATCTCGCCGACTTCAGCGGCTTCCTGCATTGCCTCGACCTGAAAACCGGCAAGCCGTACTGGACGCACGACCTGTTCGCCGCCGTGTGGGGCTCGCCGATCCTGATCGGCGACAAGGTCTATATCGGTGACGAAGACGGTGACGTCGTCGTGGTGGAGCACAGCAAGACGCTCAAGGTCGTCGCGGAGACCAACATGGGCAGCTCCGTCTATGCGACTCCGGTGCCCGCCAACGGCGTGCTGTTCGTCATGAATCGCAACCAGCTGTACGCACTGGCGGAAGGCGCGCAGCTCAAGAAATAACCAATTACCAATAACCAATAACGAATTGCGAATGTGAGGCGGCGCGATTTTCTGATCACCGTCGGGGCCGTCGCGGCGCGCGGGCTGGCCGATAGCGGAAGGGAAGTTCCGCTCTACGCGTCGCAGGTTGCGAAGCCAGTCGCAGCGCCGGCCGATGCGTGGCCGCAGTTTCGCGGCACGCCCTCGCTCACCGGGATTTCTTCCACCACCATCGCGCCGTCTCCCAAGCTCGCCTGGGCCTGGGAAGGCGGCGAAGCGTTTGATTCGTCGGCGGCCATCGTCGACGGCGTGGTGTATGTCGGCACCGCCACCGGCGAATTGATCGCGGTCGGCCTCGCCGACGGCAAGCTGCGCTGGCGTTACAAGGCCGGGGAGTCGATTGGCGAGTCGTCGCCGGCGGTCGCCGGCGGCCGGGTCTTCATCGGCGACCTGCTGGGCGTGGTGCACGCGGTCAGCGTCGCCGACGGCAAGCCGATCTGGACCTTCAAGACCCAGTCCGAGATCAAATCCTCCCCCGTCGTCACCGGCGACACCGTGTTGATGGGTTCGTACGACGGCAGTCTGTATGGACTGCACGCGGCGACCGGCAAACAACAATGGGCGTATAAGACCGAGAATTACGTGCATGGCACGCCGTGCATTTCGGCCGGCGCCGCGTATTTCGCGGGCTGCGACGAAGTGTTTCATGCCGTTGATGTGAAGACCGGCCGCGAGCAGCTGGCCACCTCGGCCACGGCCTACACCGGCGCGTCGGTGGCGATGGTTGATGGGGTTGCGTACTTCGGGACTTTCGACAACCAGGTGCTCGCGCTCGATTTGAAGTCGCGCAAGGTGCTGTGGCGCTACGAGCATCCCGACCGGAAATTCCCGTTCTACTCGTCGGCGGCAGTCACCGACGGCACGGTGGTGCTCGGCGGTCGCGACCGGATGGTGCACGCGCTCGATGCCAAGACGGGCAAGGCGCGCTGGACCTACATGACTCGCGCCCGCATCGACTCGTCGCCCGCCATCGCCGGCGGACGCGCGTTCGTCGGGTCGAACGACGGCCGGCTCTACGCTCTCGACCTGGCAAGCGGCAAGGTGGTGTGGGAACACGACGAGGGCGCCGCGCTCAGCGCGTCGCCCGCCCTCGCTGCCGGCCGCATCGTCATCGGCTCCACCGCGGGTCGCCTGCTCTGCTTCATGTAGAGGCGGGTCTTGAGACCCGCCTGTCTGTAGACATGTAGAGGCGGGTCTTTAGACTTCATGTAGAGGCGGGTCTTTAGACCCGCCTGCAGACCCGCCTGCGCGCGCGCAATATAATCACCGCCATGAAGAACGTGCTTGTCGCCGCCATCATCCTGCTCACAACCTTCGGTGTTTTCGCGCAGGAGCCGCAGCCTGCCGGCGAGGGCGGCGGCCGCAATCAAGATCCGTGGGCGGCCGGCACGTTCTCCGGATTCCGCTTGCGCGCGGTTGGTCCCGCAATGATGTCGGGTCGCGTCAATAACATCGCCGTTCACCCCTTTGACAAGCAGACTTGGTACATCGGCGTCGCTTCCGGCGGCGTGTGGAAGACCACCAACGCCGGCATCACCTGGACGCCGGTCTGGCAGAACGAGGGCAGCTACTCGGTCGGCGCGGTGGTGATCGATCCGAGAAATCCCAGCACCATCTGGGTCGGCAGCGGCGAGGGCAACAACCAGCGCAGCGTCGGCTACGGCGACGGCATTTATCGCAGCGACGATGCCGGGCGCACGTGGCGGAACGTCGGCCTCAAGACCTCGGAGCACATCAACCGCATCGTGATCGATCCGCGCGACTCCAATGTCGTGTTCGCGGCGGCCTACGGCCCGCTGTGGACGGCGGGCGGCGACCGCGGCCTCTACAAGACCACCGACGGCGGGAAGAGCTGGACGAAGATCCTCGAGATCAGCGAGAACACCGGCGTCAGCGACGTCGCGATCGATCCCGCCAATCCAGACGTGCTGCTCGCGGTGGCGCATCAGCGCCGCCGTCACACCTGGACCCTGATCCACGGCGGCCCCGAGAGCGGCCTGCACAAGTCGACCGACGGCGGCAAGACCTGGCGCCGGGTCCGCGACGGCCTGCCGCGCGGCGATGTCGGTCGTATCGTGATCGCATTCTCGCCGGCGCGCCAGGGCCTGGCCTACGCCAAGGTTGAACCCGCCACCGGCGGGGTCGCGCTGTACGCCTCGAACGATTCCGGCGACAGCTGGGAGCGCCGCGGCCCGGCGAACGCGCAGCCGATGTACTACGAGAACATCCATCCCGATCCCAAGAATGCGGAGCGCGTCTACGTGCCGAATGTCCAGACGCAGGTCTCCGACGACGGCGGCCGGACGTTTCGGGGGGTCGGCGAGCGCTCGAAGCACGTCGACAACCACGTCGTCTGGATCGATCCCGACAACACCGACCACCTGCTCGAGGGGTGCGACGGCGGCTTGTATGAATCGTGGGATCGCGGCCGGCTGTGGCGGCACTTCACCAATCTCTCGGTGACGCAGTTCTACAACGTCGATGTCGACAACGCCGCGCCGATCTACAACATTTTCGGCGGCACGCAGGACAACAGCACGCTCGGCGGGCCGTCGCGCTCGCGCGGCCCCCAGGGCGCGACCAACAACGACTGGTTCATCGTCACCGGCGGCGACGGCTTCGTCGCGCGCGTCGACCCCGCCGATTCGAACATCGTCTACGCCGAATCGCAGTACGGCGGCGTGGTACGGCTCGATCGCCGCACCAGCGAGCGGGTCTCGATCAAGCCGGTCGAAGGCAAGGGCGAGCCGCCGTTGCGCTTCAACTGGGAGTCGCCCTTCATCATCAGCCCGCACAGCGCGTCGCGGCTCTACTTCGGCGCCAACAAGTTGTTCCGCAGCGACGATCGCGGCAACACCTGGCGGGCGATCAGCCCGGACCTGACGCGGCAGACCGACCGCAACCTGCTGCCGGTGATGGGGAAGGTGTGGCCGCCCGAGGCGATCGCGCAGCATCAGTCCACGGCCACGTGGGGCAACATCTCCACGCTCGCCGAATCGCGCAAGCGCGAGGGCCTGCTCTACGTCGGCACCGACGACGGGCTGATCCAGTTCAGTTACGACGGCGGCAGCACGTGGCGGAAGAGCGAGAACCCGCCGGGCCTCCCCGACTACAAGCAGTACGGCGTGTACGTGCAGCGGATCTTCGCGGGCAAGAACGACGAGAACGTCGTCTACGCGATCTACGAGAACAGCAAGAACGGCGACTTCAAGCCGTACGTCTACAAGAGCACCAACAAGGGCGCGACGTGGACCAACATCGCCGGCGACCTGCCGGCCAGCGGGCCGGCTCTGGCGTTCGCCGAGGATCACGTCAACCCTGATCTGCTGTTCGTCGGCACTGAATTCGGGTTGTTCTTCACCGCAGATGGCGGCAAGAAGTGGATTCGGATGCGCAGCAACCTGCCGACCATCGCCGTGCGCGACCTGGCGATCCAGGAGCGTGAGAACGACCTCGTGCTCGCCACCTTCGGCCGGGGCTTTTACGTGCTCGACAACTACTCGCCACTGCGGTCGGTCAACGCCGACGTCTTCCAGAAAGACGCGCACATTTTTACCAGCAAGCCCGCGATGCTGACGGTGCCGGAAACCGGCAAGGCGCGAGGGTCGCAAGGCGAGCAGTTGTGGATGGGCGAAAACCTGCCCGAGGGCGCCACCATCACGTATTGGCTCAAGGACGCGGCGCGCACCCGCAAGCAGCAACGGGAGGACGTGTTTCGCGCGGCCGAGCAGAAGAAAGAAACGCCGCGCTACCCGACGCAGGAAGAGCTCACCGCCGAAGCGGACGAAGAAGCGCCGCAGACGCTGATGACGGTCACCGACGCGGGCGGCAAGGTCGTGCGCCGGCTGGCCGTGCCGGGGACGCGCGGCATCCATCGCTACAACTGGAACCTCCGCGGCGTGCCGACCACGACCGGCGGCGGGGGCGGGTTTGGCGGTGGCGGTGGTGGTGGCGGTGGCGGTGCCACCGACGACGATGATGATGCTGATGGGCCGGCGATCCAGGCCGGAACCGGCGGCGGTGCATTTGTGCCGCCAGGCACGTACAAGGTCTCGCTACAGCGCCGCGTCGGCGGCGTGCTGACGACGCTCGGCGCCGAGCAGACGCTCAGCGTGGTCGCCGATCCGGCGGCGGCGATTCCGCCCGCGGCGCGCACTTCGGCGGCCGACTACCAGGACAAGGTTGCGAAGCTGCAGCGCTCGTTCACCGGCGCGCTCGAGCAGGCCAACAACCTGCGGACGCGCACCCAGGCGATCCGGCGCGCGCTGGTCGACTCGCCGGCCGATCTCAAGATGCTGGATGACGCCGCCCGGTTCGATCAGCGCGTGCTCGCGATTCTCCGCAAGCTCCGCGGCGACGAGACGCTGCGCGGCCTCGAGTCGGGCTCGCCTTCATCGATCCAGTCGCGCGTCAATTCCGCCGTCGCCGGCTCGCGCGGGCTGAGCGGCGCGCCCACCGGCACGCAGCAGCAGAATTACACGATTGCCTTCGACGAGCTCGCGGCGGAAATCGTGAAGCTGCGCGCGCTGGAGCCGGAGATCAGGAAGTTTGAGCAGCAGATGGAAGCGGTAGGGGTGGCCTATACGCCCGGCCGATGGCCGGGCCAATAGGCCACGGAATAGGGTGCCTGAGGTGCCAAGGGTGCACTCTAGGCACTCTAGGCACTCTAGGCACCTTAATCACTAACAACTACCGAAACTCCACGCTTATGGAAGGTCCGTCGATCTTAATTCCCTTAATGTCTTTAAGGTAAGGCTTCACTTCCGACAGCGACGCGTCAGGCCCGATCTTGCCCTGCAGCGCCTTGAACTTCGCTTCGTCAGCCAGCAGCGCTTCGAGGTCCATTTCGAGCAGCGTGATCCGCGGCCCATTCACGTACTCGGCGTTG
>JANOZI010000003.1:0-2036 GCA_031429375.1 Acidobacteriota bacterium
GGTGGCGTGCAGGTCGTGCACGTGCACCGGCTTCTCGATGGCCTTGAACCCGAAGTCGTCGGTCGCGCCGTAGGTGAGCCCGCCCTTCACGCCGCCGCCGGCGAGCCACATGCTGAACCCGAACGGATTGTGATCGCGGCCGCTCTGCGCGCCGGCCATGCCGCCGACTTCCACCACCGGCGTGCGGCCGAACTCCGATCCGCACACCACCAGCGTGTCGTTGAGCAGGCCGCGTGACTTCAGATCCTTGATCACCGCCGCGAACGGCTGATCCGAATCCTTCGCGTTCTTGCGGTGCTGCTGAATATCGGAGTGCGCATCCCACGGGTCGCCCTTCGCGTAATAGACCTGCACCATCCGTACGCCGCGCTCCACGAGCCGCACCGCCATCAGGCAGCCGCGCGCCGTGCTGCCGGGTCCGTACAGTTCGAGCGTGGCCTTGCTTTCCTTGCGGATGTCGAAAACGTCCGGCGCCTCGGTCTGCATCCGGTACGCCACTTCCATCGACCCGATCGCGGCCTCGAGCTGCGGATCGGCCGGTGCCGCGCCGCGGTGCATCGCGTCGAGTGACGCGAGCAGATCCAACTCGCGCCGCTGCTCCTCGAGCGTGAACGACTTGTTGTGGATGAACGACACCAGCTTCTTGGGATCGAACTCCTTCCCGATGATCTGGTCCGGCCGCTCGACCTTGCTCGGGATGAACGTCCCCTGATGCATTGCCGGCAGGAACGCGCCGTTCCACAACGGCGGGCCGACCGTGGTCGGCACATCAGGACAGAGCACGACGTAACCGGGCAGGTTCTTGTTCTCGGTGCCGAGCCCGTAGGTCAGCCACGAGCCGAGCGACGGACGTCCGACCTGGATGTGGCCGGTGTTCATCATCAGCATCGACGGTTCGTGGTTCGGAATGTCGGTGGTCATCGAGCGGATCAGGCAGATGTCGTCGGCGCAGCCGCCGACGTGCGGAAACAGCTCGCTCACGTCCATGCCGCTGTTGCCGTACTTTTTGAACGTGAACGGCGACTTCATCAGCGAGCCGGTCTTGCGCTCGGTGGCCACCGTGCCGCCCGGCAGCGGTTGCCCGTGATATTTATCGAGCATCGGCTTGGGGTCGAAGCTGTCGACCTGCGACAGGCCGCCGTTCATGAACAGGAAGATCACGCGCTTGGCGCGCGCCGGGTGGTGCAGGCCTTTCGCAAGCGGCGCGGCAGGCGTGCGTTGATCCACGCCCGCGGCCGACAACGATTGTCCGACCATGCTCGCAAAAGCGAGCATGCCGAAGCCGTTGCCGATGCGGCACAGCGCTTCGCGACGGGTGACGGGTGGACGTTTTCGGTGCGACATCATTAACTCACGAACAGGAACTCGTTCGAGCTCAACAGGATTTTCACGTAGCGGCCGAAGGTGGTGACCGGCAGCATCTGCTTCTTCTCGTCTTCGGGGGGCTTCACGCCGGGCACGACACCGGCCATCATGCCGTCGGCAGGCGGAGCCGCAGGCGCGTCGCCAGGGGCATCAGCCTCCGCAGGCGCGTCTTTCGCCGCCAACTCGGCGTCGCTGGGCGGGCCCAGGGGTTTCATGCTTTCCTTCGCACGCCGCTCGTCGTATTGCTTCAATGCCTCGGCCTGCAGGAAGTCGCGCCCGGCCTTGACCTCGCTCGCGGTCGGTGCGCGGCCGAACAGTGTGCGATAGACCTTCTCGATCCGCGCCGCATCGTCCGGCTCGTCGGCCACCTTCTCGGCAAGCCGCTCGGCATGCTGCTGCATGAAGTCGCTGTTCATGAAGAACAACCGCTGCAGCGGCACGTTGGTCGAGAAGCGTTGCTCGGCGGTCTGGCTCGGGCTTGGGAAGTCGAACAGTTGCAGGAACTCGTCGAGTTTGTACCGGCTCACTCGCCCATAGATAGTGCGGCGTTTGCCGAGCGGCGTCAGCGCCGCCGAGGGGCCGCCGATGCGCGGATCGAGCGCGCCCGAGACGAACAGGATGGCGTCACGAATCTGCTCGGCGCTCATGCGATGGCGGTTGGCGCGCCAGTA
>JANOZI010000004.1:0-3026 GCA_031429375.1 Acidobacteriota bacterium
CTTTGCACCGCCACACGCGACCGCCGATACGCTGGAGGTGTGGGATGACGCCCGCGCCGCCGCGCGTGAGTTGTGGCAGCGGGCCAGTGATGATGCTCGCGTCTCGGATGATGTTCGGAGGTTGTCGGCCGCGAACGCGAGCGCGCTCATATGACCGCCAACTCCCAGAGAGACGCAGCCGCGCCCCATCAGCGACCAGGGACCAGGGATCAGCGCGTTGGGTGCGCTGCCCGCCCGGATCTCTATTCCTGAGCCATACTTTGTAATGCAAAGAACTTGACGACAGCGAACGCACTCGTTAAGCTCGGGTAAACCGCTCGCGCACCATGTCACTGCAATTACCCGACCTCTCCAAGACGTATCCCCACGGCGTGCAGGCGTTGATCGACGTGGCCTGCCCGATGCCGGCGGTGATCGGCGGCGATGCAATGCAACGCCATCGCGCTGCCGTGCGCGCGCGGCTGCTCCGCTCGGACCACGTCCGGCCAGGGCCCGACAGCATCACCTGGCAGATCAACCGCGAGATCATCGTCGTCGCCGGCTGGGGCCGGGCCATCCTGCTGCAGCTGGCACATCCTGCAGTCGCCGCCGGCGTGCACGACCACAGCTCGTTCCGCGGCAGCCTGCGCTCCGGGGTCCGGCGGCTGCACTCGACCGTTGGTGCGATGCTGGCGCTGACGTTTGGCGATACCGAGCAGATGATCACCGCCGCTGCCGCCATCAACACGATTCACGACCGGGTGCGCGGCCGCCGCCACGACGGCGAGGGCAAGGCGTACTCCGCGCACGATCCTGACTTGCAGCGGTGGGTGCACGCCACGCTGCTCGAGTCGACACCGCTCACCTTCGAGCTGCTCGTCGCGCCGATGACCGTTCGTGAGCGCGATCGCTACTGCCAGGAAGCGGCGATCATGGAGCCGCTGCTGGGGATGCCGGATGGATGGCTCCCGCGCGACTCGGCGCAGCTCGACACCTACATGCGCGACAGGCTGGCGGGTGAGAGCCTCGTCGTGACCGACACCAGCCGGGCACTCGCACGAGCGCTGTTGTACCCGCCGCAGTGGCGGTTGGCCTGGCCGGCGCTGCGAGCGATGCAGCTGCTCACGATCGGATCGCTGCCGCCGTCGATCCGTGAAGCCTACGGGTTCGAGTGGGGCGCGCGCGACGCGCGGGCGTTCGCGCGCTGGACGGCGGCGCTGCGGACGTCGCGGCGGTTGCTGCCGCCGCTCGCACGCGAGTGGCCGATCGGGCGGCGTGACCGGTCGTTGTCAGCATAGAGAACTTTGTAGCGCAACGTCTGGTCCAACAACCCGGAGAGACCAATCGATGATTCGCCACCGGCGCTCGGGGCAACTCGCCTGCGCGTGTTCCGCATGATGCTGACGGACGTCGTCAAGCTGGTGATCCCCGGCGTCGTCGGCGGCCTCTTGCTGGCGGCGGTTCTGATCCGAACGATGCAAGACGTGATGGGCACTCCGCTCACGCTCGGTCCGGCGCCGCTCGGCGTGATGGAGCCGGTGATCTATGCGGGCGCGTCCGCGATCGCCATCTCGGTCGCACTTCTCGCCGGCCTGCCGGCCGCCCGCCGCGCGACCTCGGTCCAGCCGATGGTGGCGATCAAATCCGAGTAAGGGACAAATAACTTGGCGAAGAGTTGGAACCGGATCGAGACCTGGATCGGGCTGATCGTGTTGGGCATCGCCCTGGTGATCACCGCGATTGGGGGTCTTTGGGTGTACGTCAGCGCGACTGCGCCGGTCCTGCACTCGAGCGCGCAGGACGTGAGCTCGATTGCGGATGCGACCCCGGTCCGACAGTGGGCTGACGCGATCGAGCAAGGGCGGCAAGTCGTGCGAGCGACTCTCGCAGATCAGAACTGGCCGGGACTTTCGGTGGCGGTCGGTGCCGGCGGCGACATCGCGTGGGCCGAAGGCTTTGGCTGGGCGAATCTCGAGAACAAGGTGCCCGTGTCCCCGGAAACGCAGTTCAGGATCGGTACCATGTCCACGGTCCTCACCTCGGCCGCGGTCGGACTGCTGCTGGAGAAAGAACGGCTGAAGCTCGACGAAAGGATCCAGACCTACGTGCCTGAATTCCAGGAGCACCAGTGGCCCGTGACGCTGCGCCAGGTGATGGGGCACGTGGCTGGGGTCCGGAACGACGGCGGCGACGAAGGACCGCTGTTCGCAGAGCGGTGCGGCCGGCCGGTCGAAGCGCTGCAGCACTTCAATGGGACGCTGCGGTTCGAGCCGGGGACCGAGTACCGCTTTTCGAACTTTGGCTGGATCCTGGTGAGCGCGGCCGTCGAAGCCGCCGCGGACAAACCGTTCCTGTCGTTCATGCGCAGCCAGATCTTCGAGCCTCTCGGGATGGACCATACCGAGGCGGACGCCGCGCCCGAGGCCAACGCGGATCGGGCAACGCCCTACTTCCCGAGGTTCGCAGGGGATCCGCGCTACGGCCCGGACGTGATGCGCCCGATCGAACTTTCCTGCTACGCCGGAGCGAGCGTCTTCCTGTCCACCCCCTCCGACCTGGTACGCTTCGCGCTCGCGACGAACGGCGGCAAGCTGCTGCAACCCGATACGGTCCAATTGCTCCACACCTCGCTGCGGCTGCCATCGGGGCAGGAGACGGGCTACGGTCTTGGCTGGGACCTCGAGACCGTTACGCTGGCGGGTGAGCAAACGCGCTGGGTCGGCCACGACGGAATGTTGCTGAGTGGGATGGTCGGGTCTCTCATGACGTTCCCCGAACGCGGGCTCGTCGTTGCCGTGATCACGAACACGTCGTACGCAGACACGGAATCTCTTGCGTTGAAAATCGCCGAGGCCTTCGCTAAAAAATAGATCACTGCTGGGCGAATGCGAACAATGCATCCCCGGCAGCGGCAAGCAGGTGCTGGCGGCCGTCGAGCAGATAGGTCTGTGGCGCGTTCGACACGTTGCCGATCCGCGAATGCCATAGCGGCTTGCCGTTGGCGGGATCGAACGCCACGAGGTTGCCGGCGCCGTCGCCGCCAAACA
>JANOZI010000005.1:0-4780 GCA_031429375.1 Acidobacteriota bacterium
TGAAAACGTCGGAACGACACAAGCTGGCGAAAGACATGCTGGCCGCGGTGGGCCTCGGCGATCGCTTCAGCCATCATCCCAATCAACTATCCGGCGGGCAGCAGCAACGCGTGGCGATCGCGCGCGCGCTCGTGAATAACCCGTCGATCATTCTCGCCGATGAACCCACCGGCAACCTCGACTCGCGGACCAGCATCGACGTAATGGGGCTGTTCCAGCGGCTGAACATCGAGCGCGGCATCACGGTGGTGCTGAACACGCACGAACCCGACATCGCGGAGTACGGCACCCGCATCGTCTCGTTCCGCGACGGTGTCGTCGTGACGGATCGCCCGGTCACCAATCGCCGCGCCGCCGCCGACGAGCTCGCGAACCTGCCCGACACCGCGGAGGCGGTGTAACCAATGTCGGTCTTCATGGTGCTGCGGGTCGCGATCAAGGCGCTGGCGCGCAACAAGATGCGCACGGTGTTGACCATGCTGGGCATGATCATCGGCGTCGCCGCCGTCATCACCATGGTGGCGCTCGGCACCGGCGCGCAATCCTCGATCGAATCGCAAATCCAGGCCGCGGGCACCAACATGATCATGGTGAGCGCCGGCAACTTCCAGCAGGGCGGCGTCCGCATGGGCCAGGGCAACGCCAGCACGCTGACGCCGGAAGACGCGATCGCGATTCAAGGCGTGGCCGGCGTGCAGTACGTCGCGCCGGGTGTGAGCACGCGCGGACAGGTCGTGGCCGGCAACATGAATTGGGGCACGCAAATCCAGGGCACCGACGTCGATCTGCCGCTGATCCGCTCGTGGCCCGCGACCAGGGGTGCGTTCTTCGGGCCTGCCGACGTCAACTCGGCCTCCAAAGTCGCCGTGCTCGGCTCCGTCGTCCACGAGCAGTTGTTCGGCACCGACTTCGATCCGGTCGGCGAGATCATCCGGATCAACAACCAGCCGTTTACCGTGGTCGGGGTGATGTCGGCCAAAGGCCAATCGGGCATGGGCCAGGATCAAGACGATGTCGTGTACGTGCCGTATACGACCGTGATGAAGAAGCTGCGCGGCATCCAGTTCATCCAGAACATCACGGTGTCGGCGGCGTCAGCCGCGGATACGACGCCGACGGCGGACCGGATCGCGAACCTGATGCGCTCGCGCCACCAGGTGTCCGAGGGCGACTCGGACGACTTCATGGTGCGGACGATGGAGGAGATGGCGAGCGTGCGCGTGCAGGCCACTGAAACGATGACGGCGCTGCTGGCGAGCATCGCCGGCGTGTCGCTGCTCGTCGGCGGCATCGGCATCATGAACATCATGCTGGTGTCGGTCACCGAACGCACGCGGGAGATCGGCTTGCGGATGGCGATCGGCGCGCGCGGGCGCGACGTGCTGCTGCAGTTCCTGGTCGAGGCGATCGTGTTGAGCATGGTGGGCGGCGGCATCGGCATCGCGCTCGGGCTCGGCCTGTCGCGCGGCGTCACGGCGTGGATGTCGTGGCCGACCGAGGTCTCGCCCGAGGCCGTCGCGATTGCCTTCGTGTTCGCCGCTGCGACCGGGGTGTTCTTCGGGTTCTACCCCGCGCGCAAAGCCGCGGCCCTCGACCCCATCGACGCCCTGCGCTTCGAGTAACGATCAGTCGGAGTCCTCACGCTTGAGGAGCTGCTCCAGGATGTCGCGGTGGGTGGCGAGAAAGAGAATGTCCTTGTCGCGGCCCGCGGCGTGCTTCGACGTCACGATGTGCAGGAGCCGCGCGATTGGAATCTCGACCTCGTCGACGGCAAAGTGTCGGCGCTCGTTCCAGACCGTCTCGAAGTCGAAGCCCGCCATCACGAGCGTGAGGTCAACCTTCAAACCATGGCCAGAGGCGCGAGTCAGCGCGCGGCGTCCAACTACGCGCTCCGCGAGCCATTGGTCGCGCGGCGAGTCGAGCGGCTCATTCTGGCTCCACAGGTCCAGGCCGATTTCCTCACAGACGGTCCACGCTCGCACCAGATTGGCTGGATCCAGCGGCAGGAAGAAATCAGAGTCGTCCGTCACCCAGACTGCGGAGCCGCCTGGTGCGTAATAGTTCGCGCCTGCAACGCCGATCATGACAAACCGGACTGAGCCCGCGGTTAAGGCGCGGACCAGCGGCGCGATGGGATTCACCGCGCCGGCCCGACATACTTCGCGTTCTTGAACATGCTTCTGAATGCCTGATCCATGGGCCACACCCCGCTCTTGTCCGCGCCAGACTGGTTCTCCGGGAGCGCCTCGACACGAGCGATGTTGGCGAGGTAGTCGTCGTCCAAGTCGATCCGGATTGCCTTGGCCGATTCGGTCGCTTCGCGGAGAGCGCGAAGGCCGTCCTCGAGTGTGGGCCGCATTGTTCGATTCTATCGCGCCGGTGCGAATAGGCCTATGGGCACGGTGCCGGAGCCGTGGCCAATGCGTTAGGATGGGCGGTATATGGCCGCTCGGGCCGCCACCCTCTCACCAGGCAAACTCTCCGACAAGGCCGTTCGGCTCCAGCTGAATCGCATTCTTGCGAGCAAGACCTTTTCGCAGGTCGATCGCCTCAAGCGCTTCGTCAACTTCATCGTCGATGAAACCGTCGCGGGGCGCGGCGGCGACCTCAAGGAATACGTCATCGGGGTGCAGGTGTTCGGCAAGGAGCCGTCCTTCGACCCCCGCACCGATCCGATCGTGCGCGTGCAGGCACGCCGGCTACGCACGCGGCTCGACCGCTACTACCTTGACGAAGGCAACAGCGATGACATCATCGTGGACCTGCCCAAGGGCGGTTACGCGCCGGTGTTCCGCACGCGGGAAGGCGCGCCCGCGGCGAAACGATCGCTGACGGCCACGCTGGTCCGGCGCAACACCGTCGCCGTGATGCCGCTGGCCGACTACAGTGCCGCCGCCAACCTCGACTATTTTTGCCGCGGCTTGCGCGAAGAGATCATCCACGCGCTGACGTCGCTCAAGGCCTTGAGGGTGCTCGCGATCGATTCGGTCGAGCCGGTAGACCCGGACGTTCCAGCATCGCGTCCGGACGCAGCCTTGCTCATTACGGGCGGCGTGCGGTCGGCGCGTGACCAACTGCGCGTGACGACTCACCTCGTTGACGGCGCGAGCGGCTACTACCTGTGGTCCGAATCGTTCGACATCCCGCACGCCGATCCCGTCGCAGGCCAGGAGATCATCGCGGCACGGATCGCCGAAAAACTCGGGCCGGAAGTGTTCGATGCCGAAGCCATCCCGGGCTCGCGCCGGCAAAGCGACAACCTGGCCGCTCGCAACCTCTACTTGCAGGGCCGTTATCACCTGAACCAGCGGAGCGAAGAAGGACTTCACAAGGCGGTGGATTTCTTCGAAAGGGCGGTCGTCGAAGACACGCAATTCTCCCTCGCGCACAGCGGGCTGGCCGACGCCTATGGACTGCTGGCTCATTACGGGGTGCGCGGGCCCGCCGATGTCTGGGCCAAGGCGGCCTCAAGCGCCGCGTCGGCGGTGATGCTCGATACTCATTCGGCCGAAGCGCACACCTCGCTCGCGCACGTGCGCGCCACCCAGGATTGGGATTGGGCGGGCGCCGAAAGCGAGTTCCTGCGCGCCATCCAGCTGAACCCCCGCTATCCGACCGGCCGGCACTGGTACGCGATGTCGTGCCTCGTGCCGATGGCCCGCCTCGACGAGGCGCTCGAACAAATCCTGCTGGCGCAATCGCTCGACCCGGTGTCGTCGATCATCGCGCGCGACGTGGCGGTCATCCAGTGCTACCGCCGCGACTTCGAGGCGGCGCTCGAGCAGTGCGATCACACCATCGAGCTCAACCCGCATTTCGCGGCGGCCTATCTCACGCTCGGGTTGATCCAGGAACAGCGCAAAGACTTCGATGAATCCGCAGCGGCGTTCCGCCGCGCCGTCGACCTGGCGCCGCAGTCGATGCGCATGCAGAGCGCGCTCGCCCGCACGCTGGCGCTGTCGGGCAAGCGGGACCGGGCGCGCGAGACCCTGCGCACGCTCGAAGATCTGTCGGCGACCCGTTACGTGTCGCCGTTCGAGTTCGTCACGATGTCGTTCGCCGTGGGCGACAGCGAGAGCGGCTACCGCTGGCTGGCCAAGGCCTGCGACGATCGCTGTTTCGAGCTGCTGGCCCTCAAAGTCGACCCGCGCTTCGACGGCCTGCGGGACGATCCGCGGCTGGCTGCGGTGGCGCACCGCATCGGGCTGGCCTGACCGGCCTGCCGCGTCCGCATCGGGGGACCTCAAATCACGCCGGCTGACTGCAGCTGTTCGATTTCCTCGCGGCTCAGCCCAAGCTCTGTGGCGAACAGGTCCTGGTTGTGTTCGCCGAGCGCGCCACCGGACCAGCGGATCGTGCCGGGCGTGCCCGACAGGCGCGGCACGACCGTGTGCATCCGCACCGTGCCCTGGCCGTTCGGCACATCAACCAGCAGCTGGCGTGCCTCCCAATGTGGATCGCGCTCGATATCGGCGACGGTCTGCACCGCCACCGCGGTCAACTCGTGCTGGTCGATCACGCGAAGGTTCTCTGCAACGGTCCGCGACCGAACCGCGGCCGCAATCTGCTCGTCCAGTTCCGCCGCATGTCGCACGCGCGCCTCGTTCGATTCGAACCGCGGATCCCGGAGCAGGTGGCCGAGACCATAGGCTTGTAAGAACCGTTCGGCCATCTTCGGGGTCGATGCGCTCACGGCGATGTATCGGCCGTCGCTGGTCAGGTAGCAGCCGCGCGGGCCGGCATTCTTCGAGCGGCTGCCACTGCGCTCGCGCACCCGGCC
>JANOZI010000006.1:0-4769 GCA_031429375.1 Acidobacteriota bacterium
GGGCGGTTCGGTATCCGGGTCCGGACCGAAGCGTCCGCTCGCGCATCCCGAGAGAAACACCGAAAGCGCCACCGTTACCCCGAATGTAAGTCGACTCAAATGCATTCCCACCAGGGGAAGTATTGCAAACAACGCACCAGCCCCGGTGTACTTAACTGAACAGCTCCGTGTCGACCGCGTTCCTGCCATGAGCAAACGCGGCGTCGCGGCGGGTAGACGCGTCGATGCGCGAGTCGAATGGTGCGAAACGAACACTCATCCGGACTTCCGACATAATGGCTGTCCAGGGAATTCCAAAGGGGAGGGGTCATCATGGCGGTGCGTAAGGCGGCGCGGAAAGATCAATCGGAAGGTGGCAAGGCTGCGGGCGACGTCGTTGAACAGAAGATGGTCGCGCTGGCGGATCAGCTTGGGTGGTTCCTCGGGACGGTCCAGGCGAAGGCCGATGGCTGGCTCGATCGCGAGGTGATTCGCAAAGAGGTGGGCCGCATTCGCGATGGCGCCGCCGACTTGTTGGACCATGTGAATCGCGCCAGCGCGTCGGCGCGGAAGGCTGGCGCGAAGCCGGAAGCACCTTCGACGATGCGCGCGAGTCGGGGACCGGTGGATGCGCCGGGGAAGCGTCATCGGAAACCGCCGCCGCAGGAGTCGATCGACAAGCGGATGGGCGAGCCGGCCGGGAAGCAGATGGGGCAGAAAAACTTCAAAGTGGGCAAGAGCCGCGGGCGAGGTTAGGACTGCTTCGCCTTCTCCAGGTCTCGGCGCAGGCTCACGAGAGCCGCTTCGAGCAGCGACTGGTTGTCCTCGTTCGCGCGATCCGTCGTGTCGAACCGCCGCCCGATCTTCTCGTCGAGCATCTGGACGTTTTCGAATCCGAGCTTGATCATGCTCCGAGTCGCCTCGAACTCGATCTTCATCTTGTGGTCGAGAGAGTCCACCTTGCCGTCGAGGGACGTGACCTTGCCGTCGATCGATTTGATGTGCGATCGGATCGATGTGATGTCCGCGCTAATCGTGTCCAGCCGATTTGCAATTGCCTCGAGCGTCATCTCGTCGCCGAGTTTACCATCGTCCATACGCAACCTCCGCGGCAGAGAAGTGCATGGCGCGTGCCCGGCGACGATCGAGTGAATGTCCGAGCGTTTCGTGGTTCTGTCGTTCGCCCAACGCGCAGAATCCTCGTACGTCGCGTCGGGAGGGCATAGCAGTTTCTGCTATTGACCAGGAGGCCTATGAAGACGGTTCCCAAGGCACTACGCGAAGATCCATCTCCTGGCTATCAGGTGTTCATGCTCGTGCTTTGCCTCTATGCCCTGGGCGTGTTGGCGATGCAGACGGCAACGCATTTGGAACCGTCAACGGGCGCAATCCTCGAGTACGCGGACTATGCAGTGTGCGCCGTGTTCTTCGGCGACTTTCTCTGGAGCATGTGGCGCGCCGACAGCGCATGGCGATATTTCATCACGTGGGGTTGGCTCGACCTCCTGTCGTCGCTACCAATGTTCGACATTGCAAGATGGGGCCGAGCCGCGCGCGTGCTGCGCGTCTTCCGCGTTCTTCGTGGTCTTCGCGCAACCAGGCATCTGGCCGGCATGGTCCTTCGCCAGCGTGCTGAGAACACGGTGCTGGCCGCCGGCCTCGTGGCACTGATGCTGGTGACGTTCTGCAGCATCGCCATCCTGAATTTCGAGAACGTTCCGGACGCGAACATCACGACGGCGGACGACGCATTGTGGTGGGCATTCGCAACGATTACGACCGTCGGCTATGGCGATCGCTATCCGACGACAGGTGAAGGGCGAATGGTGGCGGTCGTGCTGATGGGCGCCGGCGTCGCTTTGTTTGGAACCTTCTCAGCCTATCTGGCCGCCTGGTTCATCGGTCCAGAGGTTGAAGAGTCTTCTGAGAAGGAGCTCGCTGCGTTGCGGCTGGAGATCGCCGCGTTGCGGGAGTTGATCGAGCGCGACCTGGCGAGGAAGGCCACAGGGTAATGCTGGTCCCGCTCGCGTTCGATCGCATGGTGCCCTTGCCGGAACTCTTCCGACATCCGAGCGAGCTGCACGGGCAAGCCCACGGGGCTCGCGTGATGGTGCATGCCATCCGGTTGGTGGACGCGACCGGCCGGCATGCCCTCGGCCCTCAGCTTTGGGCGTCGGTGTTTCTACACGACCTGGCACGGACGCACGACGGCACCTGCGACCGGCACGGTGCGGATGCCGCGCGGAGGCTGCGTGTCGAGCCTGATCTGCAACAGCGGCTGGGCGAGGCCGGGCTCACCGAGGCCGACTATCCCGCGATCGAAGCGGCGGTCACGGCGCATTCGGCGCCGAAGGACGTCTCGCGCACGCATCCACACTGGCCGCTGATTGCGTTACTCAAGGACGCCGATGGGCTCGATCGCGTGCGGCTGGGAGATCTGGATCCGCGCTACCTCCGGAGTCCGGAGGCCAGGGGGATGGTGCCGTTCGCGCAGGAGTTGTTCGACACGACCGATCGCGTGGTCGCTACCGGACTCGCGCACTTCGAGCAGATTTGGGAGGCCGCGTGCCGATTGCAGGCGCGCAATCGACCTGCTGGCTAGCCCGCACGGTCAGCTTCTCGACAACGGGATCCCCGGCCGCGCTATTCCTGGCTGTTGGCCCACGACCGGGCCATCTGGACCAACTCGGCTTCAATCTCGGGCCAGTCGTGCAAGGCAGCGGGGTCGAAGTCCGCGCCGTTCGGCCAGATGAGCGTGTAGCCCTCCGGACTGATTGAAACCGCGTTGAACATGGTCAGGTCCTTCAGCGGGCCGAAGAGCTGTCCTTCGAGAACGGGCAGGAAATTGATGCGGCCACGACGCCGTCTTCGAAGCCAATCTCCAGCTCGTGGGGGCCGACGATGGCGAACGACACGACGCGGTGCATTGGGTGCTGCATCATGAGCCTGGCTTACGTTAGTGGGTCGATCTTGACCGGTGGTTGACCCGAATGCAAGAGGGTCGACGCGATCTTGCATCCCAGTTTCTGCGGCGCTGATCGACCCTCCGCGCTGCAGCTTCTGCAACGCCTTCACGACCACCACCCGGATGTCCGCGTGGATTCGATCCAAAGCGCCCGGCACTGCGCATGCAGTTCCCGCCGGCGTGAAGCAAATCTTCTTCTCCGATCACGCCCGAACCGCGACGGCGCGCCGCCGTCTACTCGAAGAGGATGTCCTCGCGGTCGCCAAGGCTCCCGAGCAGGTGATCGACATCAGGATGGGCCGGGTGTTGGCCCAGTCGATTCGCGCGCTGGGCGAGGAACAACAAGTGTATCTTTTGAGGGTCGTGATCGACGTCTGGCCGGAAGGCTTGGAGATCGTGACGGCCTACAAGAGCAGTCGAATCACCAAGTATTGGAGAGGCGTGCAATGAAGGTCAGCTACGATCAGAAAACCGACACGCTCACCGTGCTGTTCAAGGAGCGGACCGAGGTCACCATCAGCGACGATGGGAAACCCGGTGCGATCCTGGACTACGATCGCGCTGGTGACCTGGTGGCCATAGAGATTCTCGATGCCTCGAAGCGGGTGAGTGAGGCTACGCGGGTGGACTTCGAAGTCATCAAGGACTGAGTTCGAGCATATCCCCGGTCCAGCTATTCCGGGCTATCGACCCAACCTTGCCCGCAGCCGGAGGGCGCGATAACGCGACGAGAGGTTGATTTGAGAAAAAGCGGTGAGCTTACGATGCGCTTCATGAGCTGGGCCCAACGCTTTTTGCTCAAATCACACCTCTCGGCGCGTAGCGGAGCCGGCTGCCACTGAAGGCATAATGGCCCTCGCTTGAGGTTCCCATGACAATCACTTACGTGTTCGCGGCCAGCTTCGCGCTTGCCAGTGTCGGCGTGGTCATCGGCGCGCAGGTGCCGGCGGCCCAGCCGGATGCGCACCGGCGTTCGTTCTCGCTCGGTGACTTTCGTCTCGAGAGCGGCGTCGTGCTTCCGAACGCCAGCGTCGCCTATGCGACGTGGGGGACGCTCAACGCCGCGCGCGACAACGCGATCCTGGTTCCATCCTGGTACGGCGCGGACCATCACGGCTACGACTTCCTGATCGGCGCCGGCCGGGCTCTTGATCCAGCGCAGCATTTCATCGTGGCCACCGAGATGTTCGCCAACGGCTTCTCCTCGTCGCCGAGCAACACGCCGGCGCCGTTTGATGGCCCTGCCTTTCCCGCGATCGCGATTCGCGACAACGTAGAGGCCGCGCGCCGGCTCCTCACCTCCGAACTGGGCGTGACGCATCTCGGCGCCGTGATCGGCTTTTCGATGGGCGCCCAGCAGGCGTTCCAGTGGGCGGTGTCGCATCCGGACTTTGCGAGCGCCATCGTAGGCTACTGCGGGACCGCGAAGACCTACCCGCACGGCATCGTCCGGCTCGAAGGCGCCATCAGTGCGCTGACGGCCGACGCGGCGTTTGCCGACGGCCGCTACGGGTCGCCGCCGAAGAAAGGGCTGGCGGCGTGGTCGCGCCACTGGGCCGGTTGGGTGTGGTCGCAAGAGTGGTGGCGTCGTGAGTTGTTCAAGCCGCAGTGGGCAAGCGTGGACGACGTCCTCACGTCCCGCACGGCGCGAGACGAAGGGCGCGACGCCAACAACCTGATTTCACAGGCGCGGACGTGGCAGCGCCACAACGTGGGTGACACGCCGGGATTTGGCGGCGACCACGAGCGCGCGCTCGGGTCGATCAAGGCGCGTGTGCTCTATATGCCTGGCGAGACCGATCTGTATTTTCCGGTTGGTGACGGG
>JANOZI010000007.1:0-9209 GCA_031429375.1 Acidobacteriota bacterium
CTGATCGACGTCATCGAGTGGACGGACGACTCGCGCGACACGCTCTCGTACCGCTTTCCGGATGACGACAAGGCGATCAAGAACGGCGCGCAGCTGATCGTGCGCGAGTCGCAGGTGGCGCAGTTTGTCTACCTCGGCGAGTTCGGCGACACCTTCCTGCCCGGCAAGCACACGCTGACGACCGACAACATCCCGATCCTCACCAAGCTGAAGTCGTGGAAGTACGGCTTCAACTCGCCGTTCAAGGCCGACGTCTACTACGTCATCACGCGGCTCTTCACCGGCAACAAGTGGGGCACGTCCAATCCCATCATGCTGCGTGACGCCGACTTCGGCGTGGTGCGGGTCCGCGCCTTCGGCACCTACGACTTCAGGGTGGTCGAGCCCAAGACGTTTCTGCGCGAAGTCGCCGGCTCCGATCACAACTTCCGGCTCGACGAGTTCACCGACACCATGCGCTCGCGCATCGTCAGCCTCTTCACCGACGCGATCGCGTCAGCCAAGGTCCCGGTGCTGGACGTCGCGTCGCGCTACAGCGAGCTTGGCGAGGCGCTGCTGCCGGTGATCAATACCGCCGTTACCGCGAAGTACGGCCTGGCGATCACCAGCTTCATCGTCGAGAACGTGTCGGTGCCGCCCGAGGTCGAGGAGGCGGTCGACAAGCGCGCCAGCATGACGGCCATCGGCAACCTCAACGATTACGTGAAGTACCAGATGGGTCAGGGCCTTGCGACGGGAGCCGGCGCCGGCCCGGCCGGGACGGCGGCCGAACTGGCCGTGGGCTTCGGCCTCGCGCAACAGATGATGCAGCAGGGGTTCGGCGGCGCAGCGACGCCGGGCATCGGGGCAGGGATGGCACCCCATAAAGGGGTGCCCGACGCAGACATGCCGGAGCTGCTCAGTCCGAAGGAAGCGGCGCAGATTCTCGGTGTGACCGAGACCGACGTGCTGGCGGTACTTGAAAAGGGCGAGCTCAAGGGCAAGAAAATCGGCACGTCGTGGCGCATCCCGCGCGCCGCGATCAACAGCTACCTGGCGGAGTAGCCGCTGGCAGACGTTCCGGCGCTCGAGAAGCACGCCTGCCCCGCGTGTGGCGCGCAGGCGGAATGGGACCCCGCGAAACAGAAGCTGGTGTGCCCGTTCTGCGGCACCGAGTCTCCGTACCAGATCGATCGCGACACCGGCAAGGTGGTCGAGAACGATCTGACGGCCGCGCTGCGCGATCTGCCCCGCGAAGATCCCGAATGGCAGGCGGCCCGCCGCACCGTGCAGTGCCAGAGCTGCCGTGCGGTGATGGTCTACGACGCCGGCCGTGTCGGCCAGAACTGCGAGTTCTGCGGCTCGCCGGCGCTGGTCGCCTACGAAGAGATCAAGTCGCCGATCCGTCCGCAAGGCGTGTTGCCGTTTCGCATCGACCGAAGCCGGGTGCGCGACGACATCCGCCGCTGGTGGCGCAGCAAGTGGCTGGCGCCCGGCCGGCTGGCGAAGGCGGCGCTTGTCGATACCGTCCGCAGTCTCTACATCCCGTACTGGACGTTTGATGCGCACGCGCACTGCCCCTGGGAGGCCGAGGCCGGACATTATTACTACGTCAACGTCCAGGGCCGCGACAGCAAGGGCAACTCGGTCGTGCGCCAGGAGCGCCGCGTCCGCTGGGAGCCCTCGTCCGGCATAGTCGAACACGATTTCGACGATGAGCCGGTGCCGGGGACGCAGGGCATTCCGATCGATCTGCTGCGGCAGGTCGAGCCGTTCCCGACGGGCGAGCTGGTCCCGTACGACACGGCCTTTCTCTCGGGCCACGTCGTCGAGCATTACCAGGTGGTGCTGACCGAGGCGGCCGGCAGCTCGCAGCAACAGATGCACGACACGCTGATGGAGCTGTGCGCCAGGCAGATCCCCGGGGATACGCATCGCAACCTCGCGATCCACCCGGCGTTCTCGGGCCAGACGTTCAAGCACATCCTGGTGCCGATCTGGCTGCTCACCTACATCTTCGGCCGCAAGTCGTACCAGGTGATCGTCAACGGCTCGACCGGCCGCATCGCGGGCCGGTATCCCTACAGCCCGTGGAAGATCTTCTTTCTCGTGGTGTTGGCGATCATCGCCGTCATCTTCTTCATTGCGGTGAACCAGGAATGATGACGGGACAGCAAGGCTTGGCCCCGTCAAGGATCGCCATTGCCTAAAGCGATCCTGATCCATGGCAACGGCGGCTGCACGGCCGCCGACATCTGGCTGCCGTGGGTCGAGCGCGAACTGCGCGCGCTGGGTATCGACGTGATCAATGTGACGTTCCCCGACAACGTCAAGGCCCGCGCCGGCTACTGGCTGCCGTTCCTCGAGCAACTCGACGCCGACGAGAACACGATTCTGATCGGCCACTCGTCCGGAGCCGTCGCGGCCATGCGATACGCCGAGACGCATCGCCTGCTGGGATCGATCCTGGTCGGCGTGTGCCACACCGACCTCGGCGACAGCGGGGAAGCGGCGAGCGGCTACTATCGCGACCCGTGGCAGTGGCAGCGGATCCGCGAGAATCAACAGTGGATCGCCATCTACAGCTCCAGCGATGACCCGCACATCCCGATCAAGGAGCCGCGGTTTGTCGCCGCGCAGCTCAAATGCAGCTATTTCGAGTTCGACGATCGCGGGCACTTTGTCGATTCCCGGCAGTTTCCCGAGCTCGTGCAATTCGTGAAGCGCAAGGTGATAATAGACGCGCCATGACGAACAAGGTCCTGCCCGTCGCGATCGTTCTTGCCGTTGCCCTCGGAGGCGTCCTCCAGGCGCAGGCCAAGCGCAAACCGGTGAACTGGAAAGACCTGCCGGCGCCGTTTGCGACGCCGTCGGTGCGCAACAACCCAACGGTGGCTCCTAAGCCGGATGACGCCAAACTCGTTGCGCCCCCCGGGTTCGTCGTCGAGGAATACATGGACTTCGCGGGTAAGCGGCCGCGGTTCATGATGCTCGGGCCCGGCAACGAGATACTGATCAGCGACACGTCCACCAACGGCTCGGTGTTCGTAATCAAGGACGGCACGCGCACGCCGATCATCGAAAAACTCGATCGCCCGTACGGCCTGGCGCTGAAGGGCGACCAGCTCTATGTCGCGGAGCCGACATCGGTCAAGCGTTACACCTATGACGCGAAGACGATGATGGTGACGAGCCCCGGAACGGAGATCATCTCGCTGCCCGGGATGGCGACCGGGCACACCACGCGCACGCTCGCCTTCAATCGCGACGGCTCGAAACTGTATCTCTCGGTGGGATCGCAGTCGAACATCAACCTCGGCGAGGATCCGATGCGCGCCGCCGTGCATCGCTACAATCCCGACGGCACCGGCCACGAAACGATCGCGACCGGTCTGCGCAACGCCGTTGGCATGCGCTTCTATCCCGGCACCGACGATCTGTGGGTCACCGTACACGAGCGCGACGAGCTCGGCGACGATCTCGCGCCCGATTACGCGACGAAAGTCGAGGCCGGCGGATTCTATGGCTGGCCGATCGCCTACATCGGTCCGCACGCCGAGCCGCGCCACAAAGACGTCGACATGAAGAAGGTTGAGAGCACGCTCTATCCCGACGTCATTCTCGGCGGCCACGTCGGCCCGCTCGACCTGCTGTTCTACACCGGCACCCAGTTCCCGGCGAAGTATCGCGGCGGCATGTTCGTCGCGCTGCATGGATCGTGGAACCGCGCGCAGCGGCAGGGCTACAAGATCGCGTTCATCCCGTTCCAGAACAAGATGGCGACGGCGGGCCCGGAGGATTTCCTGGGCGGGTGGATGCTCGCGCCCGACAAGAAAGAGGTCTGGGGCCGCCCGGTCGGGCTGCTGCAAATGCCGGACGGTTCGTTGCTGGTGAGTGACGACGGCGGACGAAAGGTCTGGCGGATTTCCTATAAAGGTTAGCGAAGAGCGGCCGCCGGGCTCAGCCGGCGGTCCGCTGATCGCAGCCTCAGCGAGCGAAGCAGTAGATTCGCCCGGCGCCGCCACGCGGCGACGTGTTCGAGCAATTCAGATTTGCGTGCGCTGAATTCCATGACGTTGCCGGAGGCGTGGTGCTGCCGCCGGCCCCAAGGCCGTCCGAGTGGCCGACCTGCGCTATGGTCGTTGTGGCATCAGATGTCCAATCGCCACAAGTGGTCCCGGCCAGCAGGGTGCCGTCCGCATTCGATCCCGTGAGAATGTCGTGCTCGGTCGGTGATGGTGAATTGGGCCACTGGCCGTTGATGCGCTGGCCGCGCTCGTCCACGAAGAGGGCGGCATCGCCGTTCCGGGCGTGCAACTCGGTCACGTTGGCGGCTACCAATGTTCCGGCGGCGTTGTACCACGGTCCCGCGCCGATGCGCGTGCGCGCGTTGGTCGGCTGGTTGCCGTTAGCGGCGTCCCGTTCGACGCTCAAGTAGGCGCGCCACGTTTTGGCGCCCTGTCCGGCCGCCGCCCCCAGACTCTGGCAAATGGCGTCCGCCCCACTGAGTCCGCCGAGGTTTCCCGTCGCATTGGTGCGGCTGCTGACGAAGAAACTCAGGGTGGGAGTCGTAGCCGTCGGGCTCGTGCCCGTGTCTTTCTTGCTGCAGGAAGCGAAAGCGGTGAACAGTACAGCCGACACTGCCAGAAGCGAAACGCTCGTCCTCATGACCCTATCCTCCCCGGCGCGGCGGTAGTGTAGCGCAGAACAGGCCCTACAGTTTGACGAGCTGCTTGCCGAAGTTCTTTCCCTTCAGCAGTCCGAGAAACGCGTCGGGCGCCGCCTCGAGACCTTCGGCCACGCTCTCGCGATACTTGAGTGTGCCGGTGGCGACCATGGTGCCCAGCTCGGTCAGCGCCTCCGGCCACACCTCCATGTGCTCGCTGACGATGAACCCTTCGATGCGCAAGCGCGATGTCAGGATCAGCGACGGCTGGCCCAGCGGAATCGGCTGGCCGTCATAACCGCTGATCATTCCGCACACCGCGATGCGGCCGAACGGGTTCATCCGCGCCAGCGCCGCGTCGAGAATCGCGCCGCCAACATTCTCGAAGTGCCCGTCGATGCCTTCGGGCGTCGCATCCTTGAGCGCGCGGTACAACGACTTGGGATCCGCATGCACCTTGTAATCGATGCACGCGTCGAACCCGAGCTCGCCAGACACGTATGCGCACTTCTCCGTGCCGCCGGCAATGCCGATCGCGCGACACCCTTTCGCCTTGGCAAGCTGTCCGACGACGCTGCCGACCGCGCCGCTCGCCGCGCTGACGAGAATGGTGGCGCCGGGTTTGGGCTCGCAGATCTTCATCAAGCCGTACCACGCCGTGACGCCGGGCATGCCGACCACCCCCAAATAGGCCGTGAGCGGAATGCGCGAGACGTCGACCTTGCGCAGCGCGCCCTTCGCGTTGCCGTCGACCACGCTGTACTGCTGCCACCCCCCCATGCCGACGACCGTGTCGCCGGCGGCAAAGTTCGGGTGCCGCGATTCGACGACTTCGCCCGCGGTGCCGCCGATCATGACCGCATCCAGCGGCTGGGGCGGGGCATAACTCTTGGCGTCGCTCATGCGCCCGCGCATATAAGGATCGAGCGAGAGATAGTGATGGCGGACCAGCACCTGGCCATCGTTCGGCGCCGCGACCGGCGACTCGACGAGGCGGAAGTTGGCGGCCGTGGCCTCGCCTTGCGGGCGCGACGCCAGGAGGAACTGTTTATTGACCATGGTGCGGGTATCCTAGCCGTAATGGAATTGCCCCTGCCTATCAATCGTCTGAAGCGCGCGTTGCAGCAAGGACAGCCGCAGATCGGCTTGTGGCACGCCCTCTCGAGCCACATCGCGGTCGAGATCATCGCCGGTTCCGGGTTCGACTGGCTGCTGCTCGACACCGAGCATTCCCCGAGCGACGTCACGATGGTGCTCACCCACCTGCAGGCGATGGCCGACAGCAGCGCGAGCGCCGTGGTCCGGCCGGCCTGGAACGACGCCGTGCTGATCAAGCGGCTGCTCGATGTCGGCGTGCAGAGTTTCCTGATTCCGTTCGTGCAGAATGCCGATGAGGCGAGGGCCGCGGTGGCCGCGACGCGCTACCCGCCGCAGGGCATTCGCGGCATTGCCAGCACCATGCGCGCGAATCGCTACGGCCGCATCAAGAATTACGTGGCCCGCGCCAACGACGAAATCTGCGTCATCGTGCAGATCGAGACGCGCGCCTCGCTGGACCATATCGAAGCGATTGCCGCGGTCGAGGGCGTTGACGGCATGTTCATCGGCCCGAGCGATCTGGCCGGGGGGCTGGGGCACGCCGGCAACAATGCGCATCCTGAAGTGCGGGCGGCGATCGAGTCAGCCGTCGAGCGCATCCGCCAGGCCGGAAAAGTGGCCGGCATCCTGGCGCCCATCGAAGCCGACGCGCGGCACTGGCTGGATCGCGGCTGCCGCTTCGTCGCCGTTGGCAACGATGCGGCCCTGCTGGCGCGTCAAAGCGAAGCGCTGGCGGCTAAATTCAAGGCGTGACGCGCGGCGAGCTGACCTGACGTCAGTGCGTGGCGCCGGGACGGTCGTGGAACTCGGGGCTGTTGGCCCTCGTTTCTTCGTCGTCTTCCGCGCGCGGCATCGTCGACGGGTTCTGCGGTGTGATGCCCTCGGACACGGGCTCGAGCGGGGCGTTACCAATATGGCTCGCCGGTGTATCGGGAAGGTACTCGTCCTGATTGTTCCTGGGGCTGCGGGGGTTCGGGTCGGTCATGGAAGTTCTCCTCCCTGCATGCCGTTGCAAGACCTGCGCCCGAGTCAACCTCGACCGCTCGATTGGCAGGCGCGTTGCAATGGCTTGCTCTCGTGACCAATCAAGCAGCGAGTGTCGCGGTGCGGACTGGAAAAACACTGAAAAGGGGCAAGCCGGCATCCCACGGGCCCACGAGTGCCCGGGCAGCGGGACTCCACTATACGGATCCCGCTGAGCCAGGCGTGTCGCGAGCTCGCAAGGGTCGCGGTTTCGTCTACCGCACGGCGAGGGGCAAGCTGGTCCGCGACGCGCGGACGATGAACCGCATCCGGAGCCTGGTGCTGCCGCCGGCCTGGACCGACGTCTGGATTTCGACTGATCCGCGCGGACACCTGCAGGCCACGGGGCGCGATGCGAGAGGCCGCAAGCAGTATCGCTATCACCCGTTGTGGACCGCGGAGCGGGATTCAAACAAGTACGATCGCATGCTCGCGTTCGCCGCGGTGCTGCCGGACATCCGGCGCCGCACCAAACGAGACCTGATGAACCGGGCGGCCTCGTGGCCGCGCGTGATGGCGACGGTCGTCGCGCTGCTCGAGCGCACGCACATTCGGGTCGGGAACGAAGAGTACGCGCGCACCAATAAGTCGCACGGCCTCACGACCTTATTGGATCGGCACGTGAAGGTCCGGGGCAAGACCGTCCGCTTCGCGTTTCGCGGCAAGAGCGGTGTCAACCAGATCGTCGACCTCGAAGATGCGCCGCTGGCGAAGGCGGTGCGCGAATGCCAGGACCTGCCGGGCCAGTCGCTCTTTCAGTATCGTGACGATGACGGCAAGGTGAGGGATGTGACGTCGACCGACATCAACGATTACTTGCGCGAGATCACCGGTGGATCATTCACCGCGAAAGACTTTCGCACATGGGGTGGGACGCTGGCCGCCGCGAAAGAGCTCGACGGCTTCGACCCGCCCACGTCAGAGACCGCCGGCAAGCGCGCCATCGTCGAAGCGATCGATCGCGTCGCCGAAACACTCGGCAACACCCGGGCGGTGTGCCGCAAGTGTTACGTCCACCCCGCGGTGCTCGCGGCGTTTCAGGCCGGCGTGACCATCGGCCGCGTCAGCCGCAAGCGCGCGTCGAAAGGCTTGCGCGATGCCGAGGCGAAGCTGGTGGCGCTGCTGCAACGGATGGACCAGAAGAAAGCGGCGTAACTACTAGGGTGCCGAAGGTGCCAAGGGTGCCAAAGGGTTGGTGCCAACGGTGCCAATTCATACCCTTCTGTTCGGCCGCGATCAACTCCCCGTTCGCTGGTGTACCCTCAGCAAGATGAGCGGCCGTTTCGAGTCCGCGTTGGTTTACGCGACTCAGGTGCATCAGGGGCAAGTCCGGAAGGGCACCGCCATTCCGTACATTGCGCACGTCCTTGGCGTGGCGGCAATTGCGCTGGAATACGGCGCTGACGAAGACCAGGCGATCGGCGCGCTGCTGCACGACGCGGCCGAAGACGGCGGCGGCGAGGCCAGGCTGGCCGAGATCCGCGCGCGCTTTGGCGATGCGGTCGGCGACATCGTGTTCGGATGCAGCGACAGCCTGGTGGAGCATCCCGAAGACAAGCTGCCGTGGCGCGAGCGCAAGGAAAACTACCTGGCGCACATCGAGAACGCGAGCGATTCGGTGAGCCTGGTGTCGGCCGCCGACAAGCTGCACAACGTCCGCGCCATCACGCGCGACCTGCGCGAGCACGGCGATGAGGTGTGGGAGCGGTTCCAGGGCAAGCGCGACGGCACCCTGTGGTACTACGAGGCCGTCGCTGACGCGCTGCTGCGCCGCTACCGCTCGCCGCTCACCCGGGATTTGCAGCGGGAGGTTGACGAGTTGCTTCGCCTGGCCAATAACGAATAACCAATTTAGAAAAACGAAACGGTCTGCTCGTCATTCGCAATTGGTCATTGGTAATTCGTACTTGGTTATTCGTAATTGGTTATTGGTTATTCTTCAGGGCGTGGCTGATGGCGCCACACGCCTCTTCGTAGCCTGTTCAAACGCGTAAGCGATCTCGATCAGTTTCGGTTCGCTGCACTGGCCGCCGACAAATCCGATCCCGTAGGGCGCGGGCTTCGCGTTGAACCCGGCCGGGAACGGCTGGGTCGGCGCGTTCGGCACCATCCCGAACGGCACTGCGATGATCGGGTAGCCGGCGCGCGACGCGATACCGGCGCCGGAACCGCCCGGGGTGAGAATCGCATCCAGCTTGTACTGTTTGAGCGCGCCGTCGATGCCCTGGTCGCGGCTCAATCGCCAGTCTTTCGCGTTATCGGCGTCGAACCGCGCCTTGTCGGCCACCAGATCGATCTCGTCCGAAATATCGAAGCGCGATTGCTGGTACCTGATCGCGCCGGCCTTGGCGTGGGCCAGGTTCCACTCGCGCATCTCGGTGAGTGTCTTGAACGGCGCCGTCGGCCCGAGACTCGCCAGCCAGGCATTAAAGTCGCGTTTCAT
>JANOZI010000008.1:0-10217 GCA_031429375.1 Acidobacteriota bacterium
GAAGTGCAGGGCAAGATCCGGGATGTCCGCGCCGAAAGGTCCGAGAAGGATTACGCGGCCCTTCAACTTCTACTTGCTCGGAGTCGTGCTCCTGATCGTGGCTGCTGGTGTCGCAGGGTCCCTGATTGCTGAACGCAATGATGCGAAGACCGCCAAGAGAGTGCCATGACCGCGTCTTCTTCCTTTCAGGTGCTGATCGCCACTGACGGCTCCCCCTCCGCCAACGCGGCCTTGGCCACGGCGGCACGGTTTCCCTGGCCCTCCGCAAACCACGCACGGGGGGTCGTTGTGAGAGCCGGTGGGTTTGTGCCACCCCATGCCCACGCATGGGCGTTGTCTGGCGACGCGACGCGGAAGGTCGCCGCCGCGGCCCGGCGAAAGCTGGCGGCCCGGTGGAAGGGCGCGCCGGTCGCGGTACTGGACGGCGACACGATTGACGCCATTCTTGAAGAAGCCAAGAAGGTGAGAGCGCAGGTCATTGTCGTCGGCTGGCGCGGTCATGGACGCTTCAGGAGGCTGCTCGTGGGTAGCGTCTCACGGGGCGTTCTTCGCCGCGCTTCCGTGCCGGTACTGGTGGTGCGCCGAGCGGCGGCTGCGATTCGGCGCGTCGTCATCGGGCTCGACGGGTCGCCTGAGGCCGCGCGCGCCGTGCGGTTCCTGGCTCGGTGCAGCGCGCCCAGAGGAGCCTCGGTGACGCTCGTCACCGTGGTCACACCTTTGCTCGCTCCAAGCCACGTCCTACTGTCGCCGGCGTTTAGGGGTCAGATTCGCGCGGACGTTGCAGCCCACAACGCGAAGGAACGCCGGCTCGGAGGGAAGAGGATGGAGAAGGCCGCGAGAGAACTGGCCGGCTCCGGCTGGCGCGTCCGCTCGCTCGTCCGCGAGGGCGCGCCACTCTATGAGCTGCTGCGGGTCATGACCGAGATGGAAGCCGATCTCCTGGTGATGGGCATCCGCGGCCGCAGTCGACTTTCGATGGGGACGCTCGGCAGCGTGACGGACGGCGCCCTCACGCGTTGCCGCGCCCCAGTCTTGGTGGTTCCGTAAGGCCGGCCGTCGTCCTCTGACTGAACCGCCGCCCCCGACTAGTCCCCTGGAAACGTGATGCGTCACATAATTCCCGGGCGGGGCATCCCGCCTCGCGGCGTTGCTCCTCCCTCACATATGCCCAATATGCTCGGTCGTCTCGCCTTCCACCCCACCGCGCAAAGTCCGCGCGGCGGGGACCCCGGCTTGCGATCCGGGCGCCGCGCTCCGGGCCTTATGCAACGCATCACGCTTCCAGGGGACTAGTGGACAGCGTAAGTACGGACGTCAAGATCACCAGATCGCGAGATTCTCACGAGATCATCCGACCACGAAAGCGGCGGTGCTGTTCTACTCGCGCGGTTTGAGCGCCCGGATCTTGAGGGCGAGCGCGACCAAGACCAGCAGGATGGCGCCGAGGGAAACGGCGAGGCCCGTCCGCCGGTACGAAATCTCGGCCAGCGCCGCCTGGCCCGCCGCGTCGACTTTGGCGGTGATGCCCAGGCCCTCCTGCAGCACGACGCTCACCGGTTTCGGATCGAAGGCGTGCATCTCGGTGCGGGCCAGGGTCAGGTGGTTGACCGCCTCGTGCAACGCCAGCGATTGTTCGTCCATCGCCATGCCCGCGTTCTCGGCTGATGCGACCAGCGCCTGCGAGCGGCCGATGGCCTCTTTCAGCTTCTCGATCTCCGAACGCATGGCAGTGGCGGCCTTGTGTCCGTTGTCGCCCTCGCTGTGGCAGTTCGTGCAGAGCGCCGCCTTATCGGTACCGAGCATCGCGTCGGTGGGCTCGGCGATGTCGTGATTGCCGTGGCACTCGACGCAACTACGATCGAAGATCTGGCTGTGCGTGCTCAGCGCGAACTTGGTGGCGAACACGGTGTGGCACGTGCCGCAGACGTTGGCAATGGCGCCAACGCCCGGCGGCGCCGCACCGTGGTTGCCGTGGCAGTCGTTGCAGGTCGGCGCCGACAGATCGTTGCCCTTCACCATCGCGGCATGGTGAACGCTCTTCTCGTATTTCACGCGCTGGTCGGTCGGCAGCGGGGATCCGTCTGGCAGCTTGTAGCCCTTCATGCGATCGGCATCGGCGTGGCATTTGGTGCACGTGGCGGCGACATTCAGCACGTAGACGGGTGACTGCGCATCGCTGACCAGTCGCACGCCGTGCGCGCCGTGGCAGCTGATGCAGGTGGCCACTTTGGTGTCGCCCTTGGCGAGCTGCTGCCCGTGCACACTGCTGGCGTACTCGACCGCCTGATCGACGCGCTGTTTGGGCGCGTACTTGCGCATCAGCGCCGCGTCGGAATGGCAACGCGAGCACACAGCGATCACCATCTGCCCCGCCGGTTTGCCCTTGTACCCCGTGGCGGGCGCCTTGGCCTTGACCTTGTCGGTCTCGTTGGGGTTGCCACCATGACAATCGACGCACGTGAATCCGCGCTCGCGGTGCACATCAGTGCCGCCAAAATCGCCCGCCGGGGCCGCGAGGACCGGCTGCGCCTGATCCTGATGGCAGGCCTGGCAACCGGATGGTTGCGCCTGCGCCGCCACCGGGGCCACCGCCGCCAGGACTCCGACTACGACGGCGGCGACAAGGAAGTTACGCTGCGAGGTAGCCATAAATCGTGAAGACGATGAGATACACGACCGCGAGGACCCCGGCGAAAGTGATGAACGGGTGTTGCCGCCCGTCAGGGTTCGCGCGGTCGAGAAAGGGCACCAGAAGCAGGAGCACGGCGGCGACGTTGAAGCCCATGACGCCGAGCATTTCGCCTTCGACCCCGAGCACGTGGCTCGGGATCAGCTTCAACGTCTGGAACATCGCGAGGAAGTACCACTCCGGCCGGATGCCGGCGGGCACCGCGGCAAACGCGTCGGCCTTCTTGCCGAGCTCCCACGGCAGAAAGAGCGCCAGCGCTGCCAGCACCGCCAACGCGACATACCACCACATCACGTCGTGCAGCACGTAATTGGGGAAGAAGGGCTCCTGCGGGATTTTCTCTCCCGCCTTCCGTCGCTGCTCGACGCTAGGCGGCACGCTCATGCCCTGCCGCTGGATGAGCAGCAGGTGGGTGCCGAGCAGCACGGTGGTCATCGCCGGAAGAATCGCGACGTGAATGCCGTAGAAGCGCGTCAACGTTGCGCCGGTGACGTCGTCTCCGCCGCGCAGGAAGCGGACCATGAAGTCGCCGGCCAAAGGCACCGCGCCGGCGATGCCGGTTCCCACCTTGGTCGCGAAGAACGCCAGCTCGTTCCACGGCAACAGGTAACCGCTGAAGCCAAAGCCCATCATGATGAACAACAGCAGCACGCCGGTGACCCACGTCAGCTCGCGCGGCTTGCGATACGCGCGCAGGAAGAACGTGCTGAACAAATGCACCAACGCCATCAGGATCAGGAGGTTCGCCGACCAGCTGTGAAGGTTGCGAATCAGCCAGCCGAACTCGACCTGACTGACGATGAACTGGACGCTTTCGTAGGCCTCGCTGGCGCTGGGCCGGTAGTAGAGCAGGAGCAGGATGCCGGTGGCGACCTGGATTCCGACCAGGAACAGGGTGATGCCGCCCATGTAGTACCACACGCTGTGGCGATGCACGGGCACGGTTTTTTCGGCGAGGAACGTGCGAAGCGCGCTCAGGTCGAGCCGCTCGTCGAGCCACGCCAGCACTTGTTGCGTCACAGGTGTCCGCTTACGCCCTGGAGATCACGACATCCTCCTGCCCGGGTTCCCCGCGCAGGTTGACCTTGAAGGCCTCGAGCGGGCGTGGTGGCGGCCCGGAGACGACGCTGCCCGAGAGGTCGTAGAGGCCGTTGTGACACGCGCACCAGATCTGCGAGGTCTCGGCCCTGTACTGCACGGTACACTCGAGATGCGTGCACACAGCGGTGAACGCCCTGAACTGTCCGTCGCTTGTGCGAATCAAAATGGCCGGCTTCGTGCCGAACTTCACGAGCGCGCCCGTGTTGGGCTTGAATTCCGCAATCTTCCCGGCGATGACGCTATCAGTGGCAGGCTCCGCGGCGGCCGGCGGAATGATGTACCGCCACACCGGATAGAAGATCGAGACCGCCGTCGAGACGAAGCCGAGGGCGAGCAACCGGTCGAGAAAGTTGCGTCGCGTCACCATAGGTACGTCAGCCTGACAAACCCCGCGTGCGCAGTGTACGGGCGATACAGGTAGCCGAGCAGCAATGCATTGGTCGGCACGGCCGCCTGACCCTCCTGGACGGCCGGCAGTGCGATGCCGGAAATCGTCGTCGGTCCCAGGGCGAAGTCCTCCACCTTGTAGTCGTCAAACCAATACGCCACGCCGAAGCGGAGGTTGCTGGAGATCTCGTAGCTGACGTCGACCTCGCTCCGCAGCAACTCATTCTTCACCGGGGGGAGCTGTTCCGGCACCGCCAGCGGCGAGCCGGCGGCGAGGCCGTAGAGATACGCGTCGTTGGATCGGTTCCAATCGGCCGACAGCCGGATGACCGTTCGCTCGATGGCCCGGTCGATGCCGACCGCGGCCTCGAGAAAATTCACCTTGCCGGTGTAGTCGGTCGTCCAGTCACGCAGCGGATTGACCTGGTCGGCCGCGGTGGTCGCGCCGCGCGATCGCTGGAGCGAGCGGTACTTTTCCCATCCGTAACTGGCCGTCAGGTTGTAGCGATCGTCCGGCGTTACCGAGAAGCCGGCGGAATACTGATCGGAGTCGTACGACTGCAGGCCGTGCGGGCTGTCCGGATATTCGTCGCGGCCGACGCCGGCCGACGCGGTCAGCCCGAACATGCCGCCGGGCATCACGTTCGCAATCAGCGTCAACCGCTGGCGGTCGCGGTCGGCCACGTCGTAGAAGCGCATCCCGGCCAGCTCGCCGATCGCCGGGAGCAGGTCCGCATCGAACCCCTCCCCTTCGCGCTTGCGGTTCTCGTACACGCCGCGTACCGACGCCCACGCCGTTCCGGTGGTGTCGACTGAGACGCGGAAGACATTCTCGCCCGTCTTTTCAAAGATCCGGTTCTGGTAGTCGGTGTCCAGCCGGCTGTACCCGACCTTGACTGACGTCGATGGCACCACCTGGAAGGCGCCATCCGCGTCGAAGGTCGCGCGCTTGACACTGAAATACGCCGATGGCCCGGCCGCGGCTTGGAAGCTCGAATCGTATGCGACAGTCCCGCCCGGCCGGTCGAAGACCGGCGTCTGCACATCCACGTCCGCGTAGCGGTACTTCGCGTTCACCGAGAACAGGCGCGTCGGGCGCATCGCCAGGGTGAACTGGGCGATCGTCATCTGGTTCTTGGCTTCCGCGGTCGGCCGCGCCAGCGCCGGCGATGCGATCGCCGTGTTGATCGTGAACGGCAGCAGGTCTTCGTTGCTGCGGCCTTGGCCCAACGCGACGTAGCCGGTGAGACGCCCGCGCCACGGCACGGCCACGGCGCCGGTGCCGTGCAGATACGTCAGGGTATTACCCGGCCACAGCGCCATGCGGCCTTGCGACGGTGTGGCGGCGAGGTCCGGGCCGTAGCGCACCGGGTTGTCCCAGGTGACGCTCTCGACATTGTTATCGAAGGTCGATCCATCCCAGCCGATGCGGAGCATGCCCGAGGCGTTGCCCCATTCGAGCGCGGTGCGCAGATCGGTGGTGCGCGTGTCGACCGGCACGGGCAGCTCCACGGCGTTGCCGTGGCCGAAGGTACCGCCGAACGGAATGGCGCCTTGCTTCGTCGTGTTCTTGACGTTGACCATGATGTCGGTCGAGCGATCGACGTGGAAAACGATGTCGGCCTGGCCGACCTTGCGGGTGGTGCGAAGGTCGAACCGCACCGCTTGATCTTCGAAATTGCGCAACGTCCTGGTGCCGTCCTGGATCGCCTGCTGCAGGGCGTCCTCGAGCCGGAACACGCCGCTGGCGGTCTGCGTGTACAGCGTGCGCGTATCGCGGCTGATGAACATTGGAATCTGATCCCAGAGAAACGTCGCCGAGAGCCGGCCGACGCGCTGGAAGTCGACCTGATAGCGCTGGTCGCGATAGCCGGCGTTCCACGCCTGCGCCTCGAAGTTCCAGTCTTCGGTGCGCCGGCCGAGCAGCAGGTTGGTCGCGTAGAGGCCGCCGCGCAGGTCGCGATAGCGCTGGAAACGCGCCTCGTCGCCGTTGACCTGGTTGATACGTCCACCGAAATCCAGCGAGCCGTAGACCTTGCCGGTCGTCTCGCTTCGCGCGATCTCCACCGGGTCGGTGCGTGCCGCCAGCGTCGGCGGATCCTGCCCGCGCGCGACGGCGGCGGTCATCAGCACCAGTCCTGCGGTCATCCAAAGTTGGTTGCGCATGATCACTTTCCTCACTGCCGCGTGAATCTCGAACCGGCCGGATGGTTCGAGCCGTGAATGGCCGAGTGACACGTCACGCAACTCCGGCTGTAGAAGTGGTTGTTGCTCTTGACGACCTTGTTGTCGTAGATGGTCGAGGGATGCCGCGTGAAGTTGTGACAGCGCTGACACAAGAACGGCAGCTTGGCCACCAGCATGCGATCGTTGTTGGAGCCGTGCGGGTCGTGGCAGGTCGCGCAGCTGTCGCCGCTGATACCGCCGTGCTCGAACAGGAACGGCCCGCGCTTCTCGGTATGGCAGCTCGCGCACGCCTCGTTGATCGTGTTGCCCGTCTTCAGCAGTCGCACGTTCGTCGAGCCGTGGGGGTTGTGGCACGACGCGCATTCCATCTTGCCCTCGCGCACCGGCATGTGGCCCGACCGATCCAGCTTGGCGACCTTGTCGCGATGGCAGGCCATACATGTCTGCTGCTGGTTGGCGGCCTTCAGCTGGGACCTGTCCGACTTGGGCTGGTGCACGCTGTGGCAGGTCACGCACGACACGTTGCGCGCCTCGTGCTGGCTGCCTTTCCACAGCGCGTGCGGCCCGCGGTTGTGGCACGTCGCACACGTGTCGGTGACGGCCTTGGCCGAAATCTTGTTGAACTGCCGCGGCTTGATCTTTTCGGGATCGCTGGCGTGCGCCTCACCCGGCCCGTGACAGCTCTCGCAGCCCTGGGCCGCGGCGGGCGTGCGTGGATCCTTTGCCTGTCCGTGCTTGGTCGCCTTGATCGACGCGTCGTAGCCTTCGTGGCACGTCGTACAGGCTTCGGCGCCGATGTAGCCGGGCTGCGGCGTCTGTGGCGCGGTTTGATCGGGCGCGGCCGTCTCGATTGGCGCCGGCGGTGGCGCCGGCGCCGCCGCGACCGGCGTGGTCCGCATAACGCTGGTCGCCAGCGCGCCCGCCAACACGATCGCGGCCGCTGCGTTCAAGAACGCGATTGAACGGATTCTCACGTCATCCTCGTTTCTGGCCGCCTTCGCAGCCTTGCTGCTTCGGCGGGCCATCGCGCCGGAGCTCGCACCGAAAGGTTGCGCGAGCGGAGGCGGATGCCGTCCGCCTTTGGGTTAGGGCATCGCATGACACGACTCGCAGTCCTGCTTGATCGTTGTCCCATCTTTGGCCTTGTGGTTGTCGTCGTGACAGCGGAAACAGCCCTGGAAGGCGACGTGTCCGATGTTGTTCGGGTACGTGCCCCAGGTCACTTTCATGGCGGGGAAGACGTTGCGGGCGTAGACGGCCTGCACGCCGGCGACGGTGCGCGCGAGCGCCTCCGGCGCCGCGCCAGCCTGCTGGCGATACGTCTCCCGCAGCCGGGCCTCGATGCCGGCCCTCGCGGCGTCCTTCGACTCGTAGTCTGCCTTGAGAGCCGTCACGGCCTCGCGCCGGGCAAACGGCAGGTCGCGCGGAATCTGTCCGAGCGCAATGGCCGTGTCAGCCGCGCGCTCCGCACCGGGCTCGAAGGTGTGCGCCGGCCGGTTATGGCAATCCATACAGTCCATCGTCCGCCGCTCGCCCTGGGCGAGTTGTTCAGGCGTCGTGCCCTCGATGGCGTATTCCCTGACTTGGCCGCTGCGATCGGTGAACTTGACCCACGGGATCGTCTGACGCTGCGGGTCGGTCGCGATGTACTCGACGCGGTTGTCGATGTTCATGTGCCAGTGAATGCCGCTGCCCGCGCCGAGCTCGGCGCGGCCGCCGCCGACGTGCAGCTGCAGCGTCGTCACGGTCTCGGTGCTCTTCTCGTCGTCTGCGTACTCGCGGATCTGGCGCAGCTTGTCGCCGTGAGACTTCTCGGGCCAGTGACAGTTCTCGCAGGTCTCACGCGCGGGCCGCATCGTCCGCACCGGCGCGGGCACCGGGGCCGGCACGTTGTTGGTAAACAACTGCCAGAGCTGCCGCGTGCCGGCGACCTTCGATTCGACGAGGGCCCCCGCGCCCGGCCCGACATGGCACGACACGCATGCGACCCGCGCGTGCGGGCTGACCTGGTACGCGGCGTACTCCGGTTCCATCGTGGCGTGGCACGTTGTGCCACAGAACTCCGCTGACTCCATGTGATGGACGGCGCCGTACGCGGCGAGCGAGAAGACAAGAACGTTGAAGCAGGTGAGCAGCGCCACCGTGAAGATTACCGTTCGCGTGCGCGGCAACCGCAGATCGATGACGGGCCACTCCTCGCCCGCGCGTCCGGCGGCCCTGCGGCGATGCTGTCGCCAGACCCCCAGTGGGACCAAGAGCAAACCCAGCAGGAACACCACCGGCACCGCGACGAACAGCAGCAGCCCCAAATAGGGGTTCTGCAACTGTCCGCCCATTTGTAGCGCAAGCAACACAAAAAACACGATCGCCATCGCGGTGGCGATGGCAACGCCGATCAGGCTGATCGGGTTGCGAGCTGCCGAGGGCAGGTCGAGGCGCATGTCGACCGCCTGCTACTTCTTCTTCTTCGCGTGCAAGAAGGCCACGAGCGCGTCGAGGTCTTCCTTCGGAAGAGTGGGAAACGCCTTCATCACGGGCTTGCGCGTGGCCTTGGCCTTGGCGCTCATCTCCACCGGCGTGACGATCCACTGGCGGATCTCCTCAGCGGTCAGCTTCGAGCCGACGTCGTCGAGCGCCCCTTTGGCGTTGCCCTTGCCATCCAGTGAATGGCACAACGAGCATTTTTGCGCCGCGAACACCGCCGCGCCCTTGTCGGCGGTTTGCGCCCCACCTGCCGCTGGCGCCGCCTGCGCCGACGCAAGACTGCCGGCGGTGAATAGCACCACCATCAAGAACCCGCCAACCTGCTTCAGTCTCATAGTGTCCTCAGCCTCCAAGCGCCCCTCGCCACCCGATGATTCGCTACACGGGGCCCACGCGCTGTCTCTTTGTGCACTCTGTGCAAAGTTCTCGCCCACAGTCCCGCCGGGTCAAAGGCATCGAACGTCGTCGCGCGGTGGGAAATTCTCCCCGTACACCGCGAAAGATTCCCCGCCGAGCGCCGTCAGCCCCGGGACCGGGACGGAGCAGCAGGCCGTGGCATGTGCGTTGCCCTTGAACTCGGTGTGGTGGCACTGAAGACGCTCCGCCGGAACACAAGCGTCATTGCCGGGTTCTGTCTCGGCGCCATCGTGACGCACCTGATATTGCGTTTCGGCCTCAAGGCCGGCGCCACGGCGGCGAACGCGCCCTTGCTGGCCGCGATTGCGCTTGGAGGCACTCCGCTGCTCTACGACCTGCTACGGAAGGCGCTGCGCCGCGACTTCGGCTCGGACCTGCTCGGCGGCCTCGCGGTGCTGACGTCGGTGTGGCTGGGCGAGTACCTGGCCGGCGCGATCATTGTGCTGATGCTGGCGGGCGGTAACGCGCTTGAAAGCTACGCGGTGCGGAGCGCTTCCTCCGTCCTGGCCGCGCTGGCGCTGCGAGTACCGGACGTGGCGCACCGCCGAACGGCGAGTGGCATCGAAGACATCGCGCTCGACCAAGTCGCCGTCGGCGACACCCTCGTGATTTACCCGCACGACATCTGCCCGGTTGACGGCACGGTGGTCGACGGCCACGGCGTGATGGACGAGTCGTACCTGACCGGCGAGCCGTTCGAGATCACCAAGACGCGCGGCTCGATGGTGATCTCGGGCGCGGTCAACGGAGCGTCTGCGCTCACGATCCGCACAACGCGACGCGCCGCCGATTCACGGTTCGCAAAAATCATGATGGTGATGCGCGAGTCAGAGCAGGGCCGGCCGCACTTGCGCCGCCTCGGCGACCGCCTCGGTGCCATCTATACGCCGGTGGCGCTGGGCGTCGCGCTGGCGGCGTGGGGCGTGAGCGGCGAGGCCACGAGGTTCCTGGC
>JANOZI010000009.1:0-2924 GCA_031429375.1 Acidobacteriota bacterium
TCTCGGCCCGGTGGTCGCGCCTGACGCGCCGTTACCCGTCGGCATGCTGGGTGGGGTCGTCGGCGCGCTGTTGATCTTCCTGTGGTTCCTGCTCTTGAGCCGCGCGCGCTGGTACGAGCGCGTCGGCGCCATCGTCTTGATCGTTGCCGCGATCTTCGCAACCAAGGCCATCGCCCACGAATCGATGGCCGGCGCGGGGCAGGGGATGTTGATTTACGTCCTGCCGATCCCGTACTACGCCCTCGCTCTTGTCGCATGGGCCCTGGCCACGCGTCCGCTGCAGGGCGGCGCCCGGCTGGCGTCGATGGCGGCGGCCATGCTGATCGTGGCGGCGCCGTTTGCGATGCTGCGAACGGATGGTGTCAGTAACATCGCGTCGCAGTTCCACTGGCGCTGGACGCCGACGGCTGAAGAACGGCTGCTCGCCGGGGCCAGGGACGAGCCGAAGCCGTTGCCGCCGCCCCCCGCCGCGGCCACTCCGACTGAGCCTGTTGCGGTCAAGGCCGAGAGTCCCTCGACTCCGCTCGGGACAACTGCGCCGACAACTCCGGCGGCAACTCCGGCAACATCGCCGGCACCGGCGAAGACCGAAGCCGCTGTCGCCGCGACGGAAACACCGGCGGGGCTTGCCATGAGCGAGCGTGCGTCCGGCGAAGCCGCACGCACGCGAGTCGAATGGCCGGGCTTTCGCGGGCCCGATCGCGACAGCGTGATTCACGGCGTGCGGATCAATACCGACTGGTCTTCCTCACCGCCGGTACAAGTCTGGCGCCGGCCGATCGGACCGGGCTGGTCGTCGTTCTCGGTGAGCGGCGATCTGTTCTACACACAGGAGCAACGCGGCGACGAGGAAATGGTGTCGTGCTACCGGATGTCAACGGGTGAGCCGGTGTGGCGGCATCGCGACCCGGTGCGCTTTTACGAGTCGAATGGCGGTGCCGGTCCGCGCGCGACACCGACGATCAACAACGGCCGTGTCTATACGTTTGGCGCCACTGGAATACTGAACGCGCTCGATGCTCGCACCGGCGCGGTGCTGTGGTCGCACAACGTCGCGACCGAGCACAAGGTCGCCACGCCGATTTGGGGCTTCACGTCTTCGCCGCTGGTGATTGACGACGTCGTCATTGTGGCCGCGTCGGGCGCGCTCGCCGGCTACGACCGCGTCACCGGCACGCAGCGCTGGTTCAATAAGTCCAAGGGCGGCAGCTACAGCTCGCCGCATCGCGTGACGATCGAAGGGGTCGAGCAGGTCGTGTTCCTGGGCGGGCCTGGCGTGATGAGCGTGGCGCCAAGCGACGGCACGCTGCTCTGGGAATCGGCGTGGGACGGCGGCGCCATCGTACAGCCGGGCGTCACCGAAGACGGCGACATCCTGATCAACGCGATGAGCATGATGGGCGGCGTCGGCACCCGACGCCTTCATGTCACCCATCCACCCGAGGGGTGGAAGGTCGAAGAGCGCTGGACCTCGAGGGGGCTGAAGCCGTACTTCAACGACTTCGTCGTTCATAAGGGTCATGCCTTCGGCTTCGACGGCAACATCCTGTCGTGCATCAACCTCCAGGACGGCGAGCGCAAGTGGAAGGGCGGCCGCTACGGCAACGGGCAGCTCGTGTTGCTGGCCGACCAGGACGTCCTGCTGGTGATTTCGGAGGAGGGTGAACTGGCATTGGTGAGCGCGACCGCCGACAAGTTCACGGAGCTGGCGAAGTTCCCCGTGTTCGACGCCAAGACCTGGAATCACCCGGTGTTGATCGGCGACACGCTCCTCGTCCGCAACGGCGAAGAGATGGCCGCGTTCAAGCTGGTGCTCGCGGCCCCGTTGAAGAAGGAGACGGTCGAGGAAAAGTAGTTACTTCGGCGACTTCTTCGCCGTTTCGGCCGCGACTCTCTCTTCGGCGCGATGGCCGCGCAGAATACCTTCGAGCCCGTAGTTGCCTTCGTGGCATGCGTATTCGTAAATCTCGCCGTCGCTGCGCCGCACCGGCAGCTCGATCGTCCAGGGACGCGTGAACGTGGTGGGGTCGTGCACCGTCACCATGTAGGTGAGGATGTCGGCCGCAGTGCGCGTGAAGCGCTCGACGAGCCGGAGGTTTTCTCCCGCTCCGCGGAAGTTGATCTTGTCGGTGAAGTTCGTGGTCTCGACGACGAGGGTGTCGCCTTCCCAGCGGCCGACGGAATCGCCCATCCAATAACGCAGATGGGCCGGCTGGTGTTTCCGGTTGTCGAGCGGAATGACGCGCGCGTCGTGGATCATCTCCGCGAGGATCACGACGTGATCCCTGGTCTGCATGATCTGATAGTTGTTGTTGTAGACCTGCGGCAGCATCGCCGTCGGCAGACCGCGCGTGATGCAGCGCTCCCACAAGTTGCGATCCTCGGGGTGGTCGGCGGGCCCGCGGGTCTTGCGCACTTCCGCGAGCGCCGCCTGCCGCATGTCGGCGTCCGGTGTCAGCGGCGGAATGCGGCCCTCGGGCGGATCGACGATGAGCGAGGTGCGGCGGGTCGGCACCACGCGCGTGCCGCTGTCCCACCAGAAGTCGTTGTAGGCGCGAGCGACGTCGGCGGCCGCATTGTCGGCGCGCTGGTCGCGATTGACGCGCTCGACAGTTTGGCGTTCGTATTCCGCCGCTTCCGCTTCAGTGAAGACGGCCTTACCGGCCAGGTCGGCCGGGCGCTCGAGCGGCGTGATCGTCGCGGTCGACCACGGTCCCTGCAGGTCGGCGTGGCCCCACGACGTGCGCGGCACCTGCCACGCCTGGCCCGCCACACGCGGCGGCAACGCCAGGGCGAACGCGGTCACGAGAACCAGTACGCACGCGCGAACGATGCGAGCCATAGGCACCTCTCCGGAACGGGACGTTATCACGGGTTCGTCAGGTTCGTCAGGTTCAGCGGCGGGCGCGCCACTGCTCGCGGGT
>JANOZI010000010.1:0-7953 GCA_031429375.1 Acidobacteriota bacterium
CGGCGTGCCGTTGTTCGTGGAAGAAATGACGCGTTCGGTGCTCGACTGGGGCGACTCGGGCGAGCGGCGCGAGCTGCCGACCACGCTGCGTGAGTCGCTGACTGCGCGGCTCGATCGCGTGGGCACCGCCAAGGAGGTCGCGCAACTCGCCTCGGTGATCGGGCGCGTGTTCTCGTGGAAGCTGCTGGCTGCCGTCGCTTCGCAGAACGAGGACACCTTGCAACGGGAGCTGCGCCGCCTCGTGCAGTCGGGCCTGGTGCACCAGCGCGGCTTTGGCGCGCAGACTCGATACTCGTTTAAACACGCGCTGATTCGGGATGCGGCGTACGATTCGCTGCTGCGCAAGGAGCGGCAGCAAGTGCACCTGCGTATTGCGACGGCCATGGACGAGGGTCAGCGGGCCGGTACCGACAAGGTGCAGAGCGAAGAGATTGCTCACCACTACATGATCGGCGAGCAATTCGATCGCGCGTTCGAATGCTGGCTGGAGGCGGGGCAACGGGCGATCGGCCGATCGGCCCATGCCGAAGCAATCGGCCACCTGCGACACGCGCTCGAGGCGCTCGAGCGGCAGGCGCCGTCGGCCGGGCGCGACGAGCGTGAGATCTCGGTGCAGAGCGCCCTCGCCTCGTCTCTCGGCGTGACGCGCGGCCAATCGGCACCCGAAGTGGAAGCCGTCTGGAACCGAGTGCTCGCGTTGACCGGGCAGGCCGGCAACGTGCCGGGCGAAATCTACTTCGGGCTCTGGAACTTCTACGCCAGCCGGGGACAGCTGTCGAAGGCGCGCGCTCTGGGACAGGAGCGGCTCGACCGCGGCACCGCCAATAACGACATCCCTTCACTGTTCCTCGGTCTTTACACCACCGCGGCGGCGGACCTGTTCACCGGCAACTTCCAGATCGCCCGCGAGGGCTTCGAGAAACTGCTCGCCATGTATCCGCGCGACCTGCCGGCGACCCAGTCGAACTCCTACGACATGGGCATCGTTACCCAGTCGCTGCTCGGCGATACGTTGTGGCACCTGGGGCTGGCCGACGCTGCCACGCGGATGCTGGACGAGGCGGCCGAACGCGGCAAGAAATTCTCGCCGTTCACCTACTCGATCGCCCTCGTGCAACGCATGGCCGTGTCGAGCTCGATGCGCGACGATGACACCACGCGTCAAGTGGCGGCGGAACTGATTGCGCTCAGCGAGCAACACTTCTTTCAATACTGGACGATCCACTGGACGATCTCACTCGAGGTGGCCAACATCGCGCCCGATTCCGCGCCGGCCGAAGTCGACCAGCGGCTTCGGAATGCGGCGGCGGCGGTGGCCACCAACCAGCACGCCCACGGCAGCAATCTTCAGTGCAGCCGCTTTCTCGCCTGGATCGTTGGGGCCTGCCTCGAACACAGGCGGACACCGCTGGCCCGTCAGCTTCTGGACCAGGCGCTGTTGTTGACGGCGGAGGAACGTTACTGGGAATCCGAGCTCCGCCGTCTCGAAGGACTCGTGCTGAAGGCGGAGGGCGCCCCAGCCGAGGCCGTCGCGCGCTGCTTCATCAAGGGGTTGGAAATCGCTCGTCAACAGGGCGCTCGTACCTTTGAGCAACGCCTCACGGCTGCCCTAGAGCTCCTTGCCTCACCTGGTCCGCCGAGCTGACCGCACGCAACTGAGCGCGCCGCTGCAGGAACAAGTAGATGAAGGTTGCGTCTACCATCGCCGAGGCGGTGCCGATCGTCAGCAGGAAACGGTCGTTCGGGAAGTGCAGGTAGAAGAACACGACGACCATCGCCGAGCCGAGCGCCCGCGTCCAGTTCGCCGTCCACGAGAAGTGGCGCAGATCCGGCTGGCCGAGCATCAACTGGATGTAGAGGAACGAAATGCTCAGCTGAATCAGGTACGCCATACGGCCGCCCACCGAGTTCTCGAATCCCTGCGCGTGAAAAAAGTAAGTCGCCATGCCGGCGCCGACGGCGATGGCCAGGCACATGGGAATGAAGACGCCGAGCGGCTTGAGTTGCGGCGCCTTGAACTGCTTCCAGCCAAGGAAGAGGACCCCGTAGCTGAAGATCAGTCCCGCATCGAGGAAGAACCACACGTAGTTGGCGGCCTGGAACAGCATGCCCATGTCGTTCTGGGCCAGGAAGCTCCATACGAACTCCCACGCCACATCGCAACAGCCCGCGAACACCGGCATCTCGAGGTACTTCAGCTTGAAGATGTTGCGGATGTAGAAGACGTAGGTCACTACCCACAACAGGCAGCCGACACCGTAGAAGAAAAACTCGAGTCCGGTGTATTCCTGCCAGTTGATCCAGACGATGCCGCTGCCCATCAACAGAACTCCTTCTTGCGCAGGTCCAGCCTTGTGAACGGAATGGAAAACGTCGCTTCACCGCCGCGATCGAAGTCGACCATGCCCTGCATGATGTCGCGCGCCAGGGTCGCGAACACCCAACGATGTCCCGCCGACCGGCCGATCCGGAGCATGCCGGCCAGTAACGTCTTGATGATGGTGTGGCCCATCAGCGGCGTCACGCCGACGAGCGCCATCTCTTCCGGCGTCATCATCTCGGCCATCCAGATCTGCGGCGCGAAACGGAACCCCAGCCATTTGAGCGGGCGCGGGATGAAGTGCTCCATCATCCGCAAGTTGTCCTGCGCCAGCACGATGCCATGGGGATTGGTGTCCGCTGTGCGCACGTCGTTGCGGCGCGCATACGATGCATAGAACTCGGCAGCATCGCTCAGCGTTTCGGGAATGTAGCTCCAGTCGTGCGGACGGCCCTCGGGGTGGATTCCCATCAGCAGCGCAAACACCCGCCACAAGTAGTAGTTGTCTTCGGCCTCCTGCTCCGAGAAGGGCACGCCGAGCCGCTTCGTGCCATCGACGATCAGCCAGGAGAAACCCATGATCGTGGCCAGCATGTCTTCGAGGTTGACCGGCACACCGTACTGCTCTCGATAGTGATGGCGGTAGCGGGGCACGATGGTCCGGATGCCGGCGTGCAGGAGCCGCAGTTTGAGCGCCGTGATCACGGCTCGCCCCTGCGGCGCGAACGCGCCGGTGTCGGAGAGGTTGATCAGCAGCTGGACCACGCCCATCAGGCGGTTGAAGGGTCTGTTTTCGAGGTCGTTCGAGATGGTCAGGACTTCGCCCAGGCACGCGGCAGCATAGCCGCGCGGCAGGCTCGAGGCCAGCATCGCCACGACCGCCGGCAACGCATTGCGGTAGAACGCGGCGCCGCCGCGATCGAGGCGCGCGACATCAAGGTGCGGCGGCAGGCTCCCGACCGCGGCCGCGAAATCCCGGTACGGCTGCGGCGCGTCGGGCGGCAGCGGGTCGTCGTTCGCCCGCATCGTCTTGAAGATGGCGCTGACATCCTTGGTGCGCCCGGCGGCAATCAGCCCCGCGACCGCGTCATCCGCGGCGGGGTCTCCGATTTGCCGCAGGCGATCAAGAAACGCATCGTCCGACCACTGCCCTGGCGCGCGTCTGTCCATTCAGCGGGGCTATTATGACCGAGCGCTGGAACAAGGTGTCTAACAGCCCATGATTCTTGAACTGTTGCTTGCGCTGGTCGTGGCCCAACCGAATGCGTCTAACGCCGTCGCCGAGCTCACGCAAATCGAACAACGGCTCGCATCGACGTGGAAACATTGCGACTGTGCCGGCTGGAGCGCGATGATTGCGCCCGACGGCCTCCGCGGGACGCGGGAAACCGCGCCTCGTTCGCCGGATTGCGCAGTCGTAGGGCGCCCCTTTATGGGGCGCCGTATGGGTGAGACGCGCGATTCCGATTTCAAAGACGGGTGAGGCGGAATCGCGCGTGCAATCCGTCTCGCTCGGCGCGGTTTCGCGACTGCGCTGTGACCGCGCCCCTCCAGTCGGCCGCGCCCGGCAATCCAAGAGGTCCTCGGGATTCGACAAGTCGGGCGACGATCACCGGCACCCCATAAAGGGGTGCCCTACACCGCGATAGAGTTATCGAATGAACAGCCGCAAGGCCGAGCTCATCTCCCGCAACATCATCCACACCGGACGCATCCTCCGTCTTGAAGTCGATCGCGTGAAGCTGCCGACCGGCCATACCGTCGACATGGAGATCGTCAGGCACCCCGGCTCCGTGGTGCTGCTGCCGATTCCGGAACCCGGCAAGATCATCCTGATCCGCCAGTACCGCTACACGATCGACAGCTGGATCTGGGAGCTGCCCGCCGGCAGCCTCAAGCCCGGCGAAGATCCGGATGCGGCGGCGGCGCGTGAATGCGAAGAAGAGCTCGGGCTGGCGCCGGCGAAGGTGACGCGGCTGCGCGGCTACTACCCCACGCCCGGCTTCTGCGATGAAGAGATGATCTACTACAGGTGTGAAGACCTTCGCCCTCCCGCGCCGGATTCGACGGCGCGGAAGGACGAAGACGAAGACATCGAGCCGCGGATTCTTACCGTGTCCGAGGCACGGGCGATGGCCGCGTCGGGCGAGATTTGCGACCTGAAGACGGTGGCTGGCCTGACTTTGGTTTGACCGCCGGCTTCGCCGGCCGGTCGTTCTCGTGCACCAGCGCCAGCAGCAGCACCTCGTCGATGGTGCTCACGAGGTGGATCGTCAGCCCCTTGAGCAGCTCGTCGCCGAGATCTTCGCGGACGTCCTTCTCGTTCTGCCGAGGCAGGATCACTTCCTTGACGCCGGCGCGCTTGGCCGCCAGCACCTTCTCCTTGATGCCGCCGACCGGCAGCACCTTGCCCGACAAGGTGATCTCGCCCGTCATCGACAGATCGCCGCGCACCGGACGACGGGTCAGCTCCGACACCATGGCCGTGACCATGGTCACCCCCGCCGAAGGACCGTCCTTCGGGATGGCGCCCGACGGCACGTGCACGTGGACCTCTGAGTTCTTGAAGAAGTCCGGATCGATCTGCCATTCGTTGGCGTGCGCGCGGACCCACGACAGCGCCGCCCGCGCCGACTCTTTCATCACGTCGCCGAGCTGCCCCGTCAGCGTGAGCGAGCCGGTGCCCGCCATGCGGGTCGCTTCCACGAACAGCACGTCACCGCCGACCGGCGTCCAGGCCATGCCGGTCGCCACGCCTGGCAGCTTGGTGCGGTCCTTCACTTCCTCGCTCATGAATCGAGGTGAGCCGAGCAGCTCGTGCACGAACTCGGGCACCACCTTGACCTTGGCCTCGTCGCCTTCGGCCCGCCGCCGCGCCACCTTGCGGCAGATCGAGCCAATCTCGCGCTCGAGATTGCGCACGCCCGCTTCACGCGTATAGCCGCGGATGACCTCGCGCAGGCCGGCGTCGGTAAACACGAGGTGCTGCTTGCTGAGCCCGTGGTTCTCCACTTGCTTGGCCACGAGGTGCTCGCGCGCGATGGCGAGCTTTTCTTCCTCGGTATACCCGGGGAGCTCCAGCACTTCCATGCGGTCGCGCAGCGGCGGCGGAATCGTGTCGAGCACGTTGGCCGTCGTGATGAACAGTACTTCCGACAAGTCGAACGGCACGTCGAGGTAATGATCGCGGAACGTGTTGTTCTGTTCCGGATCGAGCACTTCGAGGAGCGCCGACGAGGGATCGCCGCGGAAGTCGTTGCCGAGCTTGTCGACCTCGTCGAGGATGAACACCGGGTTCTTCGATTCAGCGCGACGCAGGCCCTGGATGATCTGGCCGGGCAGCGCGCCGATGTAGGTGCGCCGGTGGCCGCGAATCTCCGCCTCGTCGCGGACGCCGCCAAGCGAAATGCGCACGAACTTGCGCCCGAGCGACTGTGCGATCGAGCGCGCCAGCGACGTCTTGCCGACGCCGGGAGGGCCGACGAAACAGAGGATCGGCCCCTTCATGGCCGGGTTCAGCTTGCGGACGGCGAGGTACTCGAGAATGCGGTCCTTCGCCTTGAACAGACCCGAGTGCTCGGCATCCATGATGCCCTTGGTCTTCTTGAGGTCGATGACCTCGTCGGTCTTCTTCGACCACGGTAGCGCCACGATCCAATCGAGATACGTCCGCGCCACGGTGTATTCGGCGGCGGCGGGCGGCATTTTCGACAGGCGGTCGAGCTCGCGCAGCGCTTCTTTCTTGACCGTTTCCGGCAGGCCGGCGGCTTCGAGCTTGCCGCGCAGCTCTTCGATCTCGCGCGTCTGATCGTCGCCTTCGCCGAGCTCTTTCTGGATCGCCTTCATCTGCTCGCGCAGGAAGTAATCGCGCTGGTTCTTGCCGACCTCCGACTGGACCTGGCTCTGGATCTTCGAGCCGAGCTCGAGCACCTCGAGCTCCTTGATCAGCAGGCGGTTGAGCAGGTCAAGCCGCGCCCGGATGTCGAGCGTCTGCAGCACTTCCTGCTTGGTCTCGGTGGCGATCGTGCCGAGGCCCGACGCGATGAAGTCGGCCAGCCGGCCGGGGTCGGTAATGTTGGAGGCGAGCGCCTGCAGGTCGTCCGACATCAGCGGCGACAGCGACACGATCTGCTGGAAGTTGGTCTTGATGTTGCGCTGCAGCGCGTCGATCTCGAGGCGATCGCCGTCCTTCAGCACTTCCGGCGCCTCGCTGATTTTGGCGCGCAAGTACGGACGGCTGGCGGTGACCTCCTCGAGGCGCACGCGCGCCAGGCCCTGCACGATGATGCGCAGGCTGCCGTCGGGCAGCTTGAACATCTTGTGGATCTGGCTGGCGGTGCCGATCGAGTGCAGGTCCTTCTGCGTCGGCTCGTCTTCCCCGGCTTCGCGCTGCGCGAACACGGCAATGGTCTGGCCGCTCGCGACCGCCTCGTCGATGAGCTTCACCGAGCTCTCGCGCGCGACCGCCAGCGGCATGAAGGCCTGCGGAAAAAGTACCGTGTCGCGCAACGGCAACACCGGCATCTCGGCAGGCACGCGGAACGCCGGTGTTTCGGCGCCGCCCGATTCAAACTGTTCTAATGGATTGCTCACGGGTGACCCCCCTCCTAAGGGGAAGTCGTAACTGCGCTGGCCTTTCGTGAGGCTGCCGGAGGCGGGATTCACAGGCCCCGCCGCCGGCGGGGCCTGTGTCGCCGGGGTGTTATCCCCGCATGTCGAAGCCGAGGCTGGATGAACCGCGGCGCGCCTGAATCCGCTCGCGCTGCTGGGCCATTTCGCGTGCCTCTTCGCAGTCTTTGCACCGAACCGCGAAAGGAAGCGCGCGCAGCCGGGGTTGGGCAATCTCTTCACCACACTCGAAGCAGTAACCATAGGTCCCGTCTTCGAGGCGCGAGAGCGCTTCGTTGATCTTGTTCAGCGTCTCCGCCTTCATCTGGATGAGGGCGAATTCGATGTCTTCCTGAATGTCGACCTCGGATGTTTCACCCGGATCGAGAACCTCGTGGTCCTTTTCAGACCCCTCGGCGCGCACATCGCGAATCTTGCCCTGCACTTCGCTCAAGATCTCGCGCTGACGCTCCACGAGCATCCGCTTCAATTCCTCGTAACGGGCCTTTGTCGGTGCTTCCGCTACTGCCGTACTCTTCTTCAATCTGGCTGCCATGACTTCAGCCGCTCCTTCCATCGCCCTTCCTATTAAGGGCGCTATGATTGCCCGCGCTCGCCAACCACTAAGCAAGAGCGATGCCTATGTACCGGGACCGTACCCGACGCCGAAAAACCGATATAAGCGAGCGAAAGGTTGACTGGGGGTATGAACCGAAAGGAGATTTGCCTGGCCTGCCGTCCCGAAAATTACGGCCGGCCCCGCCCCGGTCTTCCATGTCTATCGCACTGATTCACAAAGACTTATCCTGCCTCTGTCTGGCTCGATTTCCCGCGGCCCGCACACCGTTCATGGCTAATTAGACGCCGCAGGTCCGATTTGGGTTCGCCCTTTGTTCTGTCAATTTTTTAGGACACCCAGAAGCGGGAAAAGGTAGCACAGTGAGTCACAAAGTGGCAAAAATTACACTCGGCTGTGGCTATCTCACTAACCCGTCCGCCGTTCGAAATGGTTGGGCTGGTCGAGT
>JANOZI010000011.1:0-6012 GCA_031429375.1 Acidobacteriota bacterium
GCGCAGGCATGGGAGGCCGGCAAGCTGTTTCATATCGACCTCAACGATCAGCTGCCCGGCCGCTACGACCAGGACTACCGGTTTGGAGCGGCCAACCCGAAAACCGCGTTCTGGCTGGTGAAGTTCCTCGAGGATGTCGGCTACGACGGGCCGCGCCACTTCGACGCCCACGCGTATCGCACGGAGGATTACGACGGGGTGCGTGATTTCGCGCGGGGCTGCATGCGGACCTACTTGATCCTGAAGGAACGCGCGGCGCGGTGGAACGCAGACGCCGAGATTCAATCGCTGATCCGCGAGACGGCATCCGGCGGCACCCCTGAAAGGGGTGCCCTACATTCGGGCGACGGCGTGCCGGGCCTGTCACGCTATTCTCCGGAGAACCGCGATCGCCTGCTGGCGATCGGCTTCGACCGCACGGCGTTGTCGTCGAAGGGCCTCGCCTACGAACGGCTCGATCAACTGACCACGGAAGTGCTGCTGGGCGTGCGATCGTGACCGACCTGCCATAGAATCGCTGGTCGATGACTTCGAACCTTGCCCTGGCGGCGATCTTCAGCCTGTGTACGGCGGCCACCGCGGCCGCGCAACTGACCCAGGATCATCCGGGCCAGTACAGCCAGACAGAAATCGATGCGGGTGCCCGCGTTTATAGTTCGCAGTGCTCCCAGTGTCACGGGCCCAACGGCGATCAAGTCACAGGAATCGATCTGCGTCGCGCACAGTTCCGTCGTGCGGCGACGGATGAGGATCTGGCAACGGTGATCACGACCGGCGTCGTCCAGAGCGGGATGCCGCCGTTTGCGTTGCAGCCGTCGGAATTGATCGGCGTGATCGCCTACATCCGCGCAGGTTTCGACACCAGCGCCGACGTCAAGATTGGCAACGCCGCACGAGGGCGCGCGATTTTTGACGGTAAGGGTGCCTGCCGTTCCTGTCACCGCGTCAACGGGCAAGGTCCGCGGACCGCTCCCGATCTCAGCGACGTCGGCATGGCGCGCTCGCCGGCGGCGCTGCAGCGCTCGCTGCTGGACCCGACCTCGGGCATGCTCCCCATCAACCGGCCGGTGCGGCTCGTGACCAACGACGGCAGGACGATCACCGGCCGCCGGCTCAATGAAGACACCAGGACGGTGCAGCTGATCGACAGCGAGGAACGGCTGGTCTCGATCGAGAAGCGCGATCTCCGCTCGTTTGTGGTGGAGACGACGTCGCCGATGCCGTCATATGCGTCGCGCTTCACGGCCGACGACATTGCCGACGTGGTGGCGTATCTCTTGACCCTCAGGGAGCTGAAGAAATGACGACACATCGCACGCTGATGGCCTCCCTCCTTCGCGCTTCGCGCTTCGGCGGGCAAGCGCTGATCGTGATGGTGCTGGCGTTGCCGGCGGTGCGCGCCCAGGTCACGCAAGACCGTCTGCTGCGCGCGGCCGACGAACCGCAGAACTGGCTGACGTACTCGGGTGGCTATTTCAGCCAGCGTCACAGCCCGCTTCGCCAGATCGATCCGGCCAACGTCAAGAGCCTGGAGATGAAGTGGGTCTTTCAAAACCAGGTGTTCGGCGCCTGGCAATCCACGCCGCTGGTCGTGGACGGCATCATGTATGTCACGCAACGGCCGAACGACGTGCTGGCCGTAGATGCGAAAACCGGCCGCGCCTTCTGGCAGTATCGGCACAGCGTCTCGCCGGACGCACGCGTGTGCTGCGGATCCAACAACCGCGGCGTCGCGATTCTCGGTGACATGCTCTACATGGGCACGCTCGACGCACACCTCGTCGCGCTCGATGCGAAGAACGGCCGCCCGCTGTGGAACGTGACGGTCGGCGATCCCAAACTGGGCTACTCGATCACGATGGCACCGCTCGTCGTGAAGGACAAAGTGTTGGTGGGCGTCGGCGGCGGCGAGTACGGCATCCGCGGCTTCATCGCCGCGTTCGATGCGAAGACCGGCAAGGAAGCGTGGCGCTTCTACACGATTCCCGGTCCCGGCGAGCCCGGGCACGACACGTGGAAAGGCGACGCGTGGAAGACCGGCGGAGGGTCCATCTGGGTCACGCCGTCGTACGATCCGGCGCTCAACCTGACGTACTGGGGTGTGGGCAATCCCGGACCGGACTGGAACCCCGATCAGCGGCCCGGCGACAACCTCTATACCGACTCGGTCGTGGCACTCGATGCCGACACCGGCACGCTGAAGTGGCATTTTCAGTTCACGCCGAACGATGCCTACGACTACGACTCGGTTCAAGTCGCGGTGCTTGCCGACATCAACTGGCTCGGAACGCCCGTGCGCGCGCTCTTCTGGGCGAACCGCAATGGGTTCTTCTACGTGCTCGACCGCGCGACCGGACGCTTCCTGACGGGCGAACCGTTCGTGAAGGTGAACTGGGCCTCCCGCCTCGACGAGAGGGGCCGGCCGGTTCCAACGCCTCAGCCTCCAGGCCAACCCACTTTCCCCGGCAACCAGGGCGGGACCAATTGGTACTCGCCGTCATTCAGCCCGCGCACGGGACTCTTCTATGTGTCGGCGTGGGAAGGCTACGCGACGATTTACCGGAAGGAAGAATCGCGCTACGTGCCGGGACGAAATTTCTCAGGCGGCGGATTCAGCGTGCTGACGCCGGTGCCCGGCGCACCCGGCGTGCGCATCGGGCGCTCCACTCCGATTAATAACTGGACCGACGCCGTCGGCCACGGCGCCGTCATGGCGATCGACCCGAACACGGGCAAGACGAAATGGAAGTTCGATCAATTCGACGTCACCGACAGCGGCATCCTGACGACGGCCACGGATCTGCTTTTCACGGGCGGGCGTGAAGGATATTTCTATGCGCTCGACGCCCGCACCGGCGCCGAGCTCTGGACGGCAAGCCTCGGCGGCCAAATCGTGAACGCGCCCATCAGCTATTCCGTGAACGGCAAACAGTACGTGGCCGTGATCTCTGGAAACGCACTGTTCACGTTTGCGCTTCGGGATTCATGACTTCGAAACGTCTGGAAGGACGGACCGGACTCGTCACCGGCGCGGGCGGCGGCGTCGGAAGGGGGATTGCTCTCGAGCTCGCCCGGGCAGGCTGTTGCGTGGCGGTGAACGACGTCGCGGCGGCGGACGCCGCAGCAGCGGCCACCGTCGATCAGATCAAGGCCATGGGCGGTGACGCCTTCGCGGTGTGCGGCAGTGTGGCTGATGCGGCCGATGTGACCGCGATGATCGCCGCGGTCGTCGCGCGGTGTCCACGCCTCGACATTCTGGTGAACAACGCCGGTGTGCAGACCTGGAAGCCCTTTCTCGATGTGACCGAGGAAGAATGGGACCTCGTCATCGACACCAACTTGAAGGGCTGCTTTCTCACGACCCAGGCGGCGGCGCGCCACATGAAAGAGCACGGCGGCGGCGCGATCGTGAACATCGGCTCGGGCTGCAACAAGGTGGCGTTCCCGAACCTGGTGGCCTACACGGCCAGCAAAGGCGGCATCGAGATGCTGACCAAGGTGGCGGCCCTCGAACTGGGCCGCTACGGCATCCGTGTCAACTGTGTCGCGCCGGGATCGATCGACACCGAGCGGACGCGGCTTGAAGCCCGTGATTTCACCCGCGTCTGGGCTGAGCTCGCCCCACTCGGACGCATCGGCACGCCTTCCGATGTCGGCCAGGCCGTGGTCTATCTAGCCAGCGCCGAGTCGTCTTTTGTGAGCGGTCAGACGCTGTGGGTCGACGGCGGCCTGTTTGCTCAGGCGCCATGGCCGAATTACGCCTATGAGCGTGACGAACGTCGCTAGCCTGTGGGTTGATTCCCGCTGCGTGCTCGGCGAGGGCATTCTCTGGTCGGCGCGCCGCCGCGCGCTGCTGTGGACCGACATCGAGGGCGCAACGATCTGGCAGGCGCCACACCCCGACGGCGAGCCGCGCACGCGGCGACAGCGCGATCGGGTCGGCTCGATGGCGGAATGTGAGTCGGGCGAATTCCTGCTCGGCTTCACCAAGAAGATCTGCCGGGCAGCGTTGTCGGACGATCAGGACGGCGAGGCCGTGCTTACCGAGGTGGAGCCGGGGGTTCCGCACACGCGCATCAATGACGGCCGGACCGATCGCGCCGGCCATTTCGTCTTCGGCACGATGAACGAAGACCGCGGCGGGCAGAAGATCGGGAACTTCTACCAGTTCTCGTCCCGGCACGGACTTCGCCGGCTGGCGCTGCCGCCGGTAGTCATCGCCAACAGCATCTGCTTCAGTCCCGACGGGAGCACGATGTACTTTTGCGACTCCGTCGATCGTCGCATCATGCAGTGCAGCTACGACGCGGACGCGGCGAACGTCGCCGAGGTGCGTGAGTTTGTCGCGCTCGAGCCGCGCCAGGGGTTTCCTGACGGTTCGATCGTGGATGCGGATGGGTGCCTGTGGAACGCGCAGTGGATGGCGGCGCGGGTGAGGCGCTACACGCCGGCGGGCCGGATCGATCGGGACATCGCCGTTCCGGCCAGGAACCCGACCTGCGTGGTATTCGGCGGATCGAATCTCGACGAGCTCTACATCACCTCGGCGCGGCAGGAGATGAGCGAAGCCGAGCTCGCCGCAACGCCGCACGCCGGCGGCGTGTACCGGGCCTTGCCTGGTGTTGCCGGACTGGCGGACGCGCTGTTCAAGGACGTGGCGCCGTGAGGTATGCTCCGACCCCGAGGACATTTCGATGAGCTTCAAAGCCATAGTGGTGTTGGGCGCGCTGCTAGGGACTCTCGTCGTCGCCGGCGCGCAGCAGCCGCCCGCGGTGCAGCAGGTCCCGCAGCGGCCGGCGGTCGATGCTGCGGCGCACGATCGGGGACGCGCACTGTGGGCCGTGCACTGCCTCGGCTGCCACGGCACCCAGGCGCGAGGCGCCGACAATGGTGGGCCGAATATCATCCGCACGAAAACCGTCAACTTCGACCGATCGTCGCTCACGCCCGGCAGCGTGCTCGGGCCGTTTCTCAAGAAGGGGCATCCGACTCAGAGCGGCAAGGCCAGCGCGAGCTTTACCGACGACGAGATCGTGGGCCTCGCGCACTTCCTGCGCCAGAAGGTCAACGACACGATGCGCTCATCGCCGCTGTTCACGGTCACCGACATCCTGGTCGGCGACGTGAAGGCGGGCGAGGCGTATTTCAACGGCGCCGGCGGCTGCGCCACGTGTCACACCGCCACTGCCAACAGCCTCGCCGGCATTCGCGCGCGCGCCGGCACCACCGTCGATCTGCAGCAACGGATGCTCTTTCCGATGCGTGGCCGCGGCCCCGACAACCCGCATGCCGTGACGGTCTCCGTCACGCCTGCGTCCGGCCCTGCCCTGTCTGGCACGCTCGTCGAGCGCAGCGATTTCTACGTAACGCTGCGGCAGGCCGACGGGACGGTTCGCGCCGTCCCGACGACTGGCGCCAAAGTGGTCACGACCAATCCGCTTCAGGCCCACATCGATCTGCTCGATCGCATCAGCGACAGGCAGATTCATGACGTGGTGGCCTACCTGGAGACCCTGAAATGACTCGATGGCTTGCGCCCGGGCTCGTCCTGCTGCTCTCCGCGTCCGCGATCGGGCAACAGCTGCCGCTCACGAGCGCACAGATTGAGAAAGCGGCCCCGACGTCGTGGCCGACCTACAACGGCGACTACTCGGGACGCCGCTACAGCCCGCTCGCGAAGATCAACAGCGCGAACGTCAAGCACCTGAGCGTGGCGTGGCTCTACGACTTGCCGGCCGGCAGCGCCAGCGTAAAGGCGACACCGCTCCAGGTGAACGGCGTCCTGTATTTCACGACGCCCGATCACGTCTACGCCGTCGAGGCGCGAACCGGACGCGAACTGTGGCACTACGTCTGGACCAGGAACCGCGGCGGCAACAAGATCGGCAACCGCGGTGTCGGCATCCTCGGCGTCTCGCTGTTCTTCGTGACGCCGGATTGCAACCTGGTTTCGCTCAACGTCAAGACCGGGCGCGAGAACTGGTTCAAGGAATACTGCTCGGTCGAGATGAT
>JANOZI010000012.1:0-2828 GCA_031429375.1 Acidobacteriota bacterium
GGCTGCGCGGCCAGCGGATGTGGAACTGGGCCAACTCCTCGGGTGCGCTCTTTCTGCAGACCGGCGACATGAGCGAGAAGGCCGTCGGCTACACCACGATCGGCGGCGATCTCGAGGGCGCGCTCTCGGTGATCGCCAACGTGCCGAAGACGGTCGTGATCGCGCTGCTCGATCGTTTGGGCGTGCGGTTCGGCTTCAAGGGGATCGCGGCGACACTCGACACCGATCCCGGTCCGGAGCTGGCCGACGCGCAGGTCGCCGAGAACGAGTTGATGCCGTTCCCCGTGCTCGACGCCTGCCTGCAGCTCTACGCGGGCGAAAAGATGTCGCCGCACGAAGTCGCCGCCGTCCTCAAATCGCTGTTCCGCGATGTCCCTCCGGATCGGCTCGACAAGTGGGCGTCGCGCTTCACCACGCTGTTCTCACAGTCGATCTACAAGTGGGTCCAGTCGCCGCTGTCGTTGCACGTCGGCTCGCTCGACCTGGATCGCGAACGGGCGCTGCAGATGCCGGTCGTCCAGAAGAACGAGTGGCAACAGGACTAGAGGCCGGTGGTCCACGGACGGGCCACAGAGGCATAGAGACACAGAGAGAATCACCTTGCCGACAGTTGAACAGCGTTTTTCTCTCTGTGGCCCGTTCGTGGACAGGTTCGGATCTGTCTCATCTGCCCTGGCGTCGTAGGGTCGAATGCCGGTAGCCGTAAGCGAAGTAGACGATCAGTCCAAGAGCCATCCACACAATCAACCGCTCCCAGGTCGCCCGCGGCAACGCCGCCATCAACGCCAGCGACACCACCGCGGATGCGATCGGCAACGCCGGCACCCACGGCGTCTTGAAAGGCCGTTCCAGGTCGGGCCGGGTCCGCCGCAACACGATCACGCCGATCGAGACGATCACAAACGCGAACAGCGTGCCGATGCTGACCAGCTCGCCGAGCACGCCGATCGACGTGAAGCCGGAGGCGAGCGCGACGATGGCGCCGGTGATCAGCGTGGTGATGTGGGGCGTGCGAAAGCGCGGGTGAATCGTCGACGCCCACGCCGGCAACAGGCCGTCCTTGCCCATCGAGAAGAAAATGCGCGGCTGCGCCATCATCTGCACGATGATGGTCGACGACAGGCCAAGAATCGCCCCGAGCTTCACCACGTATGGCATCACGTCGAGAATCGGTTGCCATGACGAGCCTGTCGCCTTGACGCGCGCCGCATCGACCGCCAGCGCCATCGGCGCCGGCACGCCGAGTTGCTGATACGGCACGAGGCCGACCATCACGCCCGATACCAGCACGTAGAGGATCGTGCAGATGATCAGCGACCCGATGATGCCGCGCGGCATGTCGCGCTGCGGGTTGCGCGCCTCCTGCGCCGCGGTCGACACGGCGTCGAAGCCGATGTAGGCGAAAAAGATCACGCCGGCCCCGCGCAGCACGCCGCTCCAGCCATACGCACCAAACTCGCCGGTGTTCGGCGGAATGAAGGGGTGCCAGTTCTCGGCGGAAATGAACAGGCTGCCGAGGCCGATGATCAAGATCACCACCGTGACCTTGATGGCCACGATCACGGCATTGACCCGCGCCGATTCCTGGATCCCGACCACCAGCAGCATCGTGGCCGCCGCTGAGATCAACATCGCCGGCAGGTTGAACAGCGCGGTGGCGGACGAACCATCGGCCAGCACGACGGCAGTGCCGGGCGCAGCGCTGACGAGCGGCGGAAAACGGATGCCGGCGTCGGCCAGGAACGAGACGACATACGCCGACCAACCGACCGCGACGGTGGCGGCGCCCAAGGCGTATTCGAGCACCAGATCCCAGCCGATGATCCAGGCGACGAGCTCACCCAGCGTGGCGTAGCCGTAGGTATATGCGGACCCCGCCACCGGAACAGACGACGCGAACTCCGCGTAGCACAGCGCGGCCAGTGCGCTGGCAATGCCGGCGATGACCATGGACAAGACGACGGCCGGTCCGGCGTGCGCTTCGGCGGCCTGGCCGGTCAGCACGAAGATGCCGGTGCCAATGATGGCGCCGATCCCGAGCAGCGTCAGGTCTACCGGTCCGAGCACGCGGCGTAGAGGCGAGTCTTTAGACTCGCCTCGGGCGTGAGCGGGAGCGATGGGCTTGGTAAGGAAAAGGGACATGGGCCTAGAATGGGTGTCACCGAGTGGCGGTGTCCTGAACATGACCGGAAGAAATCCTGAAGCTGTCGATTTCGGCCCCTTTCGATTCGTTCCGGGCGACGGCCTGTGGCGTAACGGCAGCCCGGTGCCTCTGCCGCCGCGTGCGATGGGTGTGCTCGCGGCGCTCGTGGCACGGCCGGGGTCGGTGGTATCGAAGCAGGAGTTGATGGACGCGGTGTGGCCTGACACCTTCGTCACCGAGTCGTCCTTGCTGGAAGCGATCGGGCTGGTCCGGCAGACCCTCGGCGATGATCGCCGGCAGCCGGTGTACATCCAGACCGTGCATCGGCGCGGGTACCGGTTCATTGGGGTTGGAAGCGTCGGGGCCGGCGATGTTGGGTTCCGCCTCGTTGGGGTCAGCCCGGGGAACCCGGCACGCGGACTTGGCGTGGTGGGGTTGAGACCCCTTGACGATCAGCGCTCGGGGTCAGACCCCAATCAACGCTCGGGATCAGACCCCAACCCGTGGCGGCCGATCATCGTCGCCAGCGCCGCTTACGTCGTGACCACCATTGGCGTGGCGGTGGTCTTCGCGGTGTTCGGCCAACATCCTCAACCCGCGGGCGAGCGGCGCACCAGCCGCTTTTCGATCGCGTTACCGAACGATGCGCCGGTCGATCCGCTCCGCGGCGCGGTCGCTGTTTCCG
>JANOZI010000013.1:0-3009 GCA_031429375.1 Acidobacteriota bacterium
GTTCCTGGCCGCGGTTGACAGCGAGTTGCGCTCGAAGATGTAGAGGCGGGTCTTAAGACCCGCCTCTACTCGAAGCCGTTAGAAGTCGATGCGCAGGCCCAGCTGCACCTGCCTGGTGATCTCGCCGCCGGTCGGCTTGCCAAAGGTCACGGCCCGCTGATCCGCCGTGAAGGTCGTTTGACGAACCGCCCGAAGCTCGAGAGCTCGGCCGCCAGTTCGTAGCGTCCGGGCGGCAGTCCGACGACCCTGAAGCCGCCGCGCGCGTCCGTCGTGGTCGATCGGGCGTGGCCGCTTTCGAGGTTTCGAATTGTGACCGACGCGCCCGACACGGTTCCTGTTGGCATACATTGGTGCTGGAGCAACGCATGAACCGCCCCCTGAAACTCATCCCGGCGTTGGCCGTCTGCACGGTCCTGGTGGGCGCAGCGGCCTGGGCCCAACAGGACCCACGGGCGGCCGCCCTCGATCGGCAGATCGATCGCATCTACAAAGACAACGAATACGTGCTGCCGCGGTTCGGCCCCGCGCGCTGGCTCACCGACGGCACCGCCTACACCATCGTCGAACGGGCCGCCGCACCGGCCAGCGGGTGGGACATCGTCCGCTACGAAGCGGCCACCGGTGCGCGCAGCATCCTGATCGCCGCGTCTCAGCTGGTGCCGTCCGCCTCCGCTCGCGAGCAATCGGGTGAGCTACGGCGCGACCCCGCCGTAGCGGCGTCCGGCCGCGAAGGCGGGGCCGGGCTATCGATCGACGACTACGTCTGGTCGGACGATGGCTCGCGGCTGCTGATCTTCACCAACACCCGGAAGGTGTGGCGCCAGAACACCCGCGGCGACTACTGGGTGTTGTCCTTGCCCGCCGACGCTCGAAACGGTGTTCGGCGCGAGGGTGGAAAGTCGGGCGCGCTCACAAAACTCGGCGGCAGCGCGCCGGCCTCGTCGCTGATGTTCGCGAAGTTCTCGCCCGATGCCACCCGCGTGGGCTACGTGCGCGGCAACAACCTCTACGTCGAGCGGATCGATGACGGGCGCATCACGCAGCTGACGAGGGACGGATCGGAGACGACGATCAATGGCACGTCGGACTGGGTCTATGAAGAGGAGCTCGGCGTTCGCGACGGGTTCCGCTGGAGTCCCGATGGCCGCTCGATCGCCTACTGGCAATTCGACACCACCGGCGTCGGCATCTTCTCCCTGATCAACAACACCGATTCGCTTTACCCGGCGATCACCCGGATCCCGTATCCGAAGGCGGGCACCACCAATTCGGCGGTGCGCATCGGCGTGGTGAGCGCCGACGGCGGCGAGACTCGCTGGATCAAGACCGAGGGCGACCCGCGTAGTACCTACCTGGCGCGGCTGTCGTGGATCGATAGGGAGACGGTGGCGATACAGCAGTTGAACCGGCTGCAGAACCGCAATGACTTCCTGACCGCCGACGTCCGCACCGGCGAGGTCAAGCGGGTGTTTCGCGACGAATCGAAAAGCTGGGTCGACGTGGTCGAAGAGGTCCAGTGGATCGACGGCGGCCGCACCTTCCTGTGGATGAGCGAGCGCGACGGCTGGCAGCACGTCTACCGCGTGCCGCGAGAAGGCGGCGACGGGCAGCTCGTCACGAAGTTCGACGGCGATGTCATCGACATGACCGGCGTTGATGAGAAGGGCGGCTGGCTGTATTTCGTCGCGTCGCCGCAGAATGCGGGGCAACGATACCTGTATCGATCGAAGCTCGACGGGAGCGGGGTGCCCGAGCGCGTCACGCCCGCGGCGCAGGCAGGCACGCACCGCTACACGCTGGCCCCAGGCGGGCGGCTGGCCTTCCATACCTTCTCGCGGTTCGATCAGCCGCCGGTCACCGATGTCGTCGAGCTGCCCGGTCACCAACGGCTACGCGCGCTCACCGATCCGTCGGCGGTCGTCGCGAAGCTCGCGCCGGTGCTGCAAAGGCCGGTTGAATTCTTCACCATCGACATCGGCGGTGGCGTGGTCCTCGACGGCTGGATGCTGAAGCCGCCCGCGTTCGATCCGGCGCGCCGCTATCCGGTGATCACGCACGTCTACGGCGAGCCGGCGGGGCAGACCGTGAACGATTCATGGGGCGGCGGCGGCATGTTGTTCCATCGCGCCCTCGCCGACGCCGGCTACGTCGTGTTGAGCGTCGACAATCGCGGCACGCCCGCGCCGCGCGGCGCCGACTGGCGCAAGGTCGTCTATGGCACCGTCGGCGACCTGTCGTCGAAAGATCAGGCGGCGGCGGTGCGCGCGCTGCTGGCGAAGTACTCGTATCTCGATCGCGATCGCGTCGGGGTGTGGGGCTGGAGCGGCGGCGGCACCAACACGCTCAACGCCATGTTCCGCTTTCCGGATGTGTATAAGGTGGGCGTCGCAGTGGCGCCGGTTCCCGATCAAAAACTCTACGACACGATCTACCAGGAACGCTACATGGGCCTGCCGCAAGACAACGTCGAGGGCTATCGGGTTGGCTCGGCGATTAATTTTGCTGACGGCCTGCAGGGAAAGCTGCTGATCGTGCACGGCTCGGGGGACGACAATGTGCATGCGCAGGGGACCGAGCGGCTGATCAACCGTTTGATCGAGTTAGGGAAGCCGTTCGATTCGATGATTTATCCCAACCGCACGCACTCGATCGCGGAGGGGCCGGGCACGACACCGCACGTCTACAAGCTGATCGCCCGGTACTTTCTGCAGCACCTGCCGGCGGATGCCAGGTAGTCAGGACCACCGAACGTCCGTCCGCAACGTCATGGACGAGGTCCACCTCCGAGACTCGGGTATGGCACCATCTGCCACAGGCGCTCTGCCGAACAACCAACGTGTGCATCACCTCACCCACCTCACCACTGCGCGGTGGTCGACGGCGTCTGAATCGCAACGCCTGATGACCATCCTGAAGGAGAAGGGGCCGGAAGCGCTGCTCAAGTCGCTTCGCGACCTGAAGGCGGTTGGCTCCATCAAGACGCCCGGCAACCTCGCTTATGACCTGCGC
>JANOZI010000014.1:0-3585 GCA_031429375.1 Acidobacteriota bacterium
TGCACGACCTGCTGCACGCCGCCGATGTTGCCGGCCGCCGGCGTCGACCACTGCCCGTGCAGGATGCGATCGCCTACCGAGTTGTCTTCCCACACCAACTTGCCGGTGTTGCGATCGATCGCAATCAGCGACGGCGCTTTCGGCGAGGGAATGTTGACGTGGCTTTCATCCTGGCCGTTGCCGGTGCTGCAGTACAACAGGTTGCTATCGACCACCGGCGAGCAGTTGGCGAGGTTGTGCGGAAACGCGCCGACCTCTTCGATCATGTCGAAGACCCAGAGGATGTCGGGGTCGTTCTTGCCGGTGAGTTTTTCGTCCTTGGTGGGTCCGTCGTTCTCGTTGTCGTGAAAGCCCTGGATGTCGGCCGCCACGATCTGGCCGCGATTCGAAGTAAAGTAGGCAACCTCGCCGATGATGAGCGCCGAGCTGGCGATGCCCTGGAACGGCCAGTCGTTGGCCCGCCCCGCCGACAGGTTCTCGAAGGTCGCCTGCCAGAGGAACTCGCCCGTCGCCTCGCGGAACGCCATCACCACGCCGCGATCGCCGGGCTGCTTCGGATCGCGCATCGCCTCGTTGTTCGTGCCGATGATCACGACGCCGCCGCCGACACTCGGGTTGCCGTACGACTGCGAGCCGAGCTCGGCCACCCACTTCACGTTCTTCCCGGTCTTGACATCCCAGGTGGTGGGCAGGCCGGTCATCGACGACACCATGTTGCGGCTGGGCGTGCCACCCCACATCGGCCAGTCGGCGGCGGAGACCGCGACGCACGCGGCGAGAACGAAGACGCTACTCAAAATGATACGGCGCATGCTATTGGCTCTTGGAAACCCTGAGGTTGTCGAAATACATGTCGGAAATGCCGTCGGCGTACAGGCCGGGGCTCCCCATGTGATGCGGAATCTTGTCGATCTTTTCCACGGTCCATGCGGACGGCTCGGGGTCGGCCGACGGCCAGACCTTGCCGCGCACCCGCGCGCTGCCATCCGCCTGGTGATCCACCCGCAGCTTCATGCGGTACCACTTGTCGGCGTCCCACGCAAACGGCACCCGCACCGTCATTTCGTCGGCGGCCTGCCACGGATGCAGCTCGAGCTTCTGGCCGTTGCCGAACAGCACCAGGCCGTAGCGCTCGTTGATCAATCCGATGTCGCCGCGCTGGCGGCGCATCTCGCGCCCGCGCACGTCGGCTTCGATGGTGTAGCCCGCGGCGTTCGGCAACCCCAGGAAAATTTTCGACCGGCAGCCGACGGTGTCGTCGCGCGGCCGCACCAGCACCTTGCCGGCGCCCTCGACCGTGCGTTGAAACACCTTGCCGGGCGCGCCTGTCCACCACGCCGGCGGCGTCTCGGACGAGGCGTTCTCGAAATCGAAGCTCCACGGGAACGGCTCGATCACGCGCACGCGCGCCACCCCGCTCAGGCCGCCGACGGTGGCCTTCACGAACCCCGCGGACGAACCTGACCCGGGCGAGGTGTAGACGCCCTTGCCGTCCACCGCTCCGCTCAATTGATCGACGGTCCACTGCGCGGCCGGTTCGTCGCGAATGAAGTTGCCCTTGGCATCGAACAAGCGCGCCTTGAGCGTCACGGTCTGCCCGGGCGAGATCACGGATTCAAACGGGAACACTTGGACGACTGTGGCCGGGTTCGTCGGGTTCGTCAGGTTCGTCAGGTTCGTCGGGCTCGCCCCTGCCTTCCGCGGTACACGCTTCCCGATCGCATACGTCGCGTCCATGCTCGTCACATAGATGCGGCCGTCAGCGACGATCGGCGAGGCGATGATCGGCTCCGGCGCCTGCGCCGTGCCGAGCAGATCCTCGTCGAGCACGTCCACGCCGGCCGCCGACGGACGCAGGATGAAGAACTTGCCGTTCTCGGTGCCGACATACAACTTGCCGTCGGCCAGCACCGGCGAGCCCTTCTGCAGCGTGCCGAGCGTCTTCTCCCACAGCCGCGTGCCGGTCTTCAAGTCGAAGGCGCCGACGATGGCGCTGTTGTCGACCGTATACAGCCGCTCGCCGTCCATCACCGGTGACGCGAACGTCGGCAGGAACCCGCGCGTGCGCCACTTGACCGCATCGGCGCCGAGCGCGCCGGTCTTGGTCGCATCGACCGCCGCAATCAACCCCATCTCGGTGGTGTCGATGTTTTCTTCGCCGTGCGTGATGTACGCGACGTTGTCGCGGACCAGCGCGCTGTTGAGGATCGCGCGCTTGCTCACCTCGATCGACCAGAGCTGCTCGCCGGTGTTGACCTTGAGGGCATGGTAGACGCCGTCGGTACCGCCGACGACGAGGGCGCGGGTGCCGTCGATGGTGGCGGCCACGGGTGTCGAATAGTTGGTGTCGTAGTGACGCGTCTGCGGCGAGCTGATCCAGACCGTCTGTCCGGTCCGCTTGTCGAACGCGAAGTAGCGGTTGCCGGTGCGATTGAGATCGCCCCACGCGAGGATCAAGGCGTTCAGGATGACCTTGTCGCCCTCGACGATCGGCGACGTCGTGCGGCCGCCGTGCGTGGTCACGGCGCCGTACTCGTCGGGCAGCGACCGATCCCAGAGAATCTTGCCGTCGGGCGCCACGCAGATGAGCTGCGCCGCGACGGTGAACATGTAGATGTTGCCGGTTTCGGGATCCACCGCCGGCGACGCCCACGACGATCGGTGCTGCGGCACGTCGCTCAGGTACAGGCTGAAGCGCCGCTCCCACACGACCTTGCCGGTTTCGGCGTCGAGCGCCACCAGCCGCTCCTGCGTATTGGCGATGTCGCCCGTCGGCGTATTGAGGTAGAGGCGATTGCCGAACGCCACCGGCGAAGACCGGCTGCCGATCGGAATGCGCCAGGCCAGGTTGTCGCCCGACGGCGACCATTTCGACGGCAGGTTGGTCTCGGTCGAATGGCCGTCCCTCAGCGGGCCGCGCCACTCGGGCCAGTCCGAGGCACCGGTCACGGCAATGGCTCCAGCGACAAGCGCCGCGACCAGGCAGGCGCGGCGGATGACTTGTCCCGCGGCAGCGGAACCGCGGCGGCGGACCGGTTGTAAAGGTTGGGAGTGCATGTCTCGCTTACTCAGTCCTTCCAGATGCCGTTTACGGTTCGGCCGGCAGGGCCTCCCCTCTTTTGACGCGCAAAAACGGCACTCTGCCAAAAAAACTCGCTAATTCGGTCAAAAATCGACACGTTAGACGCTTGTGTCATATACTGTCATCTGGGGCTAAGGGCGGCGACTTCGGCGCCCGATAGAACATAGTAACTATAGTGGTGCGAGCGGATTTCCCCCTAGCCGCCTGGCGGAGCTGAAGAATGTTTACAAGAATTACGCTCGTCGGTCTCGGCCTGATTGTGACGGTCGGCGCGGGCGTGACCGCGCAGCAGTTCGTACCACCGGAGCCGTCTCTGAAATTCGTCGAGATCTGGCGGCCGACGAACGTCACGGGACCCACCCAAATCATCGGCACGGTGATCGACATCCGGCAAGTGCCTGTCGCGAACGCGAAGGTGCGGTTGCGGAACTTACGTACGGGCAAGATCGAACAGGACACCGAAAGCGACGGCCAGGGCAACTACGCCTTCGCCGTCGTCGAAC
>JANOZI010000015.1:0-3148 GCA_031429375.1 Acidobacteriota bacterium
GCACGAACCGGCAGGCCCCGCGGCATCGCGCGCGGCCCTTCGCCCGATACAGCTGCGACCCTCCTCTCTGACGGTGCCCGCGTCCTGGTTGAGTTCCTATCCGACCTCTTGTCCACCCAATTCCAGATGAACGAAAAATACTTGGAGAACTTCGCGGTGGGGCAAACCTACGGCTCCGGACGGCTCACCGTCGACGAAGCCCGCATCAAATCCTTTGCGACTGAATTCGATCCCCAGCCGTACCACCTCGACGATCATTTGGCCCGCGCTTCGATCTTCGGCACGCTGGTCGCGAGCGGCTGGCACACCGCGGCCATCACCATGCGCCTGCTGGTCGACGGCGATCTCAAGCCCGCCGGTGGCATCGTCGGCGTCGGGTTCGATCAATTGAGCTGGCCGCACCCTGTCTATCCCGGCGATGAGCTCCATCTCGAAAGCGAGACGCTCGAGGTGCGGCGGTCGAAGTCGCGCCCGCATCAGGGATTGATCAAGGTGAAGACGACGACGATGAACCATGATGGCGAGGCGGTGCAGGTGTCGGTGGGCAACCTGATCGTGTCGCGTCGCGGCGAGTAGGCAACGCGATGGCAGCAAAGCGGCTCGACTGCGGCGAGACGTGGTCCAGCAATCGAACGGCGTCGAGCTCGGTGATCTTACCGGGACTGGAAGCCTGGGTGCAGGCGGTGCCGTCGGAGCACGCCGACGCCGGCGGCGACATTCACTATCTGTCCGCGTGTCCGCGCTGCGAAGTCTGCCGCGTGGCGCTCGCCGATGTGAGCGGTCACGGCAATCAGGTCGCGGCGCTTGGCGAGAACCTGCGGCAGTTGATGCTGCAATACCTGAGCGCGCTGCAGCAGCTCGGCTTGATGCGCGATCTCAATCGGTCGGCGCGGTCGGCGCTCGGCTCGGTCCACTATGCGACGCTCGTCGCGATGGGATGGCATGCGCAACGCGGACTACTCGTGGTGACCAACGCCGGGCACCCGCCGCCGATGCGGTACCAGTCGGCGCGAGGGGAGTGGAGCTGGCTGGAGATCGATCGCGCGCGCGCGAACAGCAAGACCGCCGGCACGCCGCTCGGCCTGCTGGACGAGGTTGATTACGAACGGCAGGTCGTCAAGCTGCGGCCCGGAGACCTGGTGGTGCTCTACTCCGACGGCCTTTCCGAAGCGACCAATGCCGCCGGCGCCGAGATCGGACGTGACGGGCTGATGGCGATTGCGAGGGGCGTTGATTCGCACTCCGCGGCAGCCTTCGGCGAGCAGCTGATGGCGGGAGTCAGTCAGTTCAGGCAGGGTGTGGAACCCGGCGATGATCAGACGCTGATCGTCCTCCGCGCCGACGGGGTCTGACCCCGAGCAAGTAGTTCCGAGGGGTCTGACCCCGACGCAGCAAAAGGAGATCGCAACATGGGCCAGCCTCTCGATGAGTCGGCGTTGGACACGCTGTTCCGCGAAGCACGCACGTATGGCAAGTGGCTGCCCAAGCCCGTCTCGGACGAGACGCTGCGCGAGCTCTACGAACTTCTGAAATGGGGGCCGACCAGCGCGAACGCCAGTCCCGCGCGCTTCGCGTTCGTGCGATCGAAGGACGCCAAAGAACGCCTTCGCCCCGCGCTCTCGCCGATGAATGTCGAGAAGACGATGAGCGCGCCGGTGACGGTGATCGTGGGCTACGACACGAAGTTCTTCGAGCAGTTGCCGAAGCTGTTTCCGCATAACCCCGGCATGGCCAAACTGTTCCAGGGCAACCCCGAGATGGCGGAGACGACGGCGAAGCGCAACTCGAGCCTGCAGGGCGCGTATTTGATCATGGCGGCGCGGGCACTGGGACTCGACTGCGGGCCGATGTCCGGCTTCGATCAGTCCAAGGTGGACGAGGCGTTCTTCGCGGCCGGCCGGCCATGTTTCGGCTGCGAGCAGGAATTTTTTCCCGAGGGCCACGTCAAGAGCAACTTCCTCTGCAATCTTGGCTACGGCGATCCGGCGGCGCTGCATCCGCGCCTTCCCCGGTTACCGTTCGCCGAAGCGTGTACGCTGCTGTAGCCATGGGGCCGCGCGGTCTGACCATCTAGCCAAACGGAGCGTCTGTGCCCTACGTTGTGGGAATCGTCCTTTCTCTTTGCACCGCGGGGATTGGCCGGTTTGCCGGCTTCGATCGCGATCGGGCGTTCTATCCCACCGTCCTGATCGTCGTTGGGTCCTACTATGTGTTGTTCGCGGCGATGGGCGGATCGGCCCAGACGCTGCTCAGCGAATCGGTGGTGGCGACGGCGTTCGTGATTGCCGCCGTGCTCGGGTTCAAGCGCTGTCTCTGGATCGTCGTGGTGGCGTTGGCCGGTCACGGCGTCTTTGACGCGTTTCACGGCATGGTCATCCAGAACCCAGGAGTGCCGGCCTGGTGGCCGGCTTTCTGTGGGGCCTACGATATCGGCGCTGCAGCCTGCCTGGCCTGGCTCTCGAGGGTGCCGGTGAAGGTCACAAGTCAATCCGCCTCTCGACCATCGTAAGATTCTTCATCGGCCGCTTAGGGGCCTTCGCCCTGATTCTGCGGCTCCGCGCGGTCGGTCAACCGTCGCGGGATAATCAGGTGTTTTGGGTACTCTGACGTGGCTTGCGCTGATCAAGCGATCTGGTCCTCGCGATGTAGAATCGCGCCCACGAGTGCATCGCCTTGCCCAAACAATCCCCGCCGCGATTCTCGTCGGTATACTCTTGGCCGTGTCCCTCGCCTCGATCGCGGTCCTCTCAGCCAGGCCAGGCCCGCCCCAAGACGTCATCATCGCGCAGCCTGACAGGTCGCCCGCGCAGTTTCGACCCTATTTGAAAATCGTCACGTCAATGAAGTACCAGATGACCTTCTGCGGAAGTGTGAGTGCGCGTTCGTGAAGAGCGCAGTGCAAACGTTGCTGGCGGCTCGCCGGCGACGAGTGACGGCGACGCTCGTCGTACTCGCCGGAATTGCGCTGCTCACGAGCCGCGCTGTGGCGTTTTGGCCGACCAACACCAAGGCCAGTGCCGGGAGCCCGTTTTCCTACACGCACGAGCGGATCACCGAGCTCGCGATCAAGGCGTTCGTGTTCGACAGGTTTGGCGTCACCAAGACCACCCGGAGCCAACGCGACGCCATCCGTGAGATTCAGATAGCC
>JANOZI010000016.1:0-5571 GCA_031429375.1 Acidobacteriota bacterium
GCACCGCGGCGATCAACCAAGCGAACCGTGAACCCCCGGAACCATGAACCGTGAACCCCGGTATTATGTCGTTATGCCGTTATATGAATACCGCTGCCGGGGGTGTGACCATCACTTCGAGCTGCTGATTCGAGAGTCGACCCGGTATGAGTGCCCGAAATGCGCCAGCGCTGAGCTGGATAAGCAGTTGTCGGTATTCGCCGTGAGCGCCCCGTCCAGCGGCGGCATGACGATGAATGTGGGGCCGTCGCCGTGCGGCGCATGCGGCGATCCGCGTGGCGCGGGCAGCTGCCGTACCAACTGAGGACGTGATGGCGCGCTATCCGCTCGCCGCCGGCGTCGCGCTCGCCGCCATCCTCGCCTCCGCGGGCCCGTTCGGCGCGGCGCTTGCCGTCCGGGTTGAATCCGTCGATCAGCGGTCGGGGCACCGCGCGAGGCGCTTCGACCGCGGCGGCGCCGCCGCGCGGTGATGAAACGCTTCCTGCGCAGGGTCGCATATCTCATCGCCGCGCTTGCGCTGGTCGTGGCCGGCGCGTTGTTCTACCTCCGGGGCCGCGGGGTGAGTGCCCGCGAGCAACCATCGTGGATTGAAGAACGCACCGCGTTGCTGCTTCGCAGCTGGCTCACGCCGCCGCGCTACAAGGGACTGAACAACCCGGTCTCGGCGTCGTCCGAGAACATCGCGGCGGGCCGCGAACACTTCGCCGATCATTGCGCGACCTGCCACGCCAACGACGGCAGCGGCAATACCGAGATGGGCCGCAACTTCTATCCCAAGGCGCCCGACATGCGCCTGCCGCGGACGCAGCGACTGAGCGACGGGGAGCTGTTCTACATCATCGAGAACGGCGTCCGCCTCACCGGCATGCCGGGCTGGAGCACCGGCACGCCGGAGGGCGAGCGCTCGAGCTGGCATCTCGTGCACTTCATCCGGCACTTGCCATCGCTGACGCCGGACGAAATCAAGGACATGGAGCGACTCAACCCGCGCTCCGGCGCGGAGATCGAAGACGCCAAGCGCATCGAAGACTTCCTCAACGGTGCGGACGCTCCGTCAGCGCCGGCGCCTGATCCCCACGCCGGGCACAAACCCCCTCAGTAGTCAGCAGGGATCAGCGCATCAGAGATCAGGGTTCGGGGTTCAGGGTTCAGAGGTTCACTCGGTTCATGGTTCGCTAAGTTCACTTTGTGCGTGAGTTGCTGAAGGGCGAATTCGCGCGGTGCGATGACACCCGCGCGCGCTAAGCTCAGTTCCGATCATTCGATCGCCCTCACGGCCGCCCGCAGCTCTGAGATGTGCGCCACTTGCATCGTAGTTCCCAATCCCAGTTCGGGGTCCGTGTAAGTTGGAGGAGTGAATCCAGCCTTGCTGTAGACCTCCGCGAGCGCTTGGCGAAGGTTGAGAATGTGCTGCGCCTTGATAGGCGTGACTCCAGCAACAAGCGTGACGTCGACCCACGCGTACGGGAGCAAACCAAACCGGCCCCGTAGGGCATCGATGCGTTGGCGCAATTCCGCCACGTGGAGCAACCGAATTGAACTAGAGCCGGCTGTGAGCGTCGCGTCAGTAAACACTACGGACACCGTGGCGGTGATCGAGTCGACAGAGCCCCCCGCGTTCAACACCCGGACCCAATGGCGCGTGTCGCTGATCAACGGAGGCGTTGTATAACTATTCGATGTGGCGCCTCGAATAGGAGTCGAAGTGTTTCCGCTAGTACCCGAATACCACTGATAGGTGACTGGCGCGGTTCCGGTCGCCGTTACGCTTAACGAAGCCGTTTGGCCCGACGCAATTACTTGGCTTGCTGGTTGGACAGTGATCGCCGGTGCCATGAAGACGCTGGCGACGGCCGTGTCGGCCATGATAACGCCCACGCCCGAGTTGCGGTCGACACCAACGGCTTGTATATCGATAGCGCTAGCTATGAGCGCACCGCGGACCTGACTGGCGGTTAGAGATAGGTTTGCCGACTTCACGAGCGCAGCGATCGCCGCCGCGTGCGGAGCAGCCGCCGAAGTGCCGTAAAACGGGCTAGGAAAGCCGCCGACGCCGGTTACCGCGACGCCGTCGGCGGCGGTGAAGTTCGGTTTGGCAAGCACCTGGCCGCCAGTCGAGCCCAAATTGTCTGGTGTAATTGCAGAACCGTTGGCGTTAAAGAAAATTCGGCGTGGACCATCCGAACTAAAGGCCTCGATCGAATTTCCCGAGTGAAATGCGCCCGGGTACGGTCCTGGCGACGTTGCCGGCGTCGCCGCCACTCCGAAAGAGTTGGAAGCCGTCGTTGCGGAGTGACCGCGCGTTTGGCCAGAAGTGGCGATGGACAGACGGTCACGGTTGGCGCTCAAGTGGAGAAAACGGGCGGCGCCGGAGTACTTGACAACGACGATGAGGTTGCCCAATGCTCCATCGGTAATTGACTCGAAAGGATCTTGCGTGCCATTTTGGATATTTGTCGAGCTTGCGAGGATCGTGGTGCCTGTGCTGTTCAGCCGGAAGAGATCGTAGTCATTGGCTGATGCGCCAAGGGGATCGGACCAAAATAGCGTGTAAAAAGTGGTGTAGTTGGGGTACACACTGCTAATCGTGTTGTAATTCAGCGCCCCAAAGCTGTGTAATTGACCGGCCGCTGATGCGCCACCGTCCACGAAGTCGCCTTCCCACGTTCCAGAAGTGCCGGCATCGTGGTTGCCTGAATTACCTGCTGATGAAAAGTAGAGGGCGCCATCGGCCACGACGTCTTTGACCGCTTGAATGACAACTCCGCCGTTCGTATTGGTGGCTATCGTCTGGCCGTCTTGAAAAGGTGTTTCAACGTAATAAGAAACGTCGTCAACGATAATGTCGCATCCGAGGGCCCGCAGGGCGCGGATGTTCTGAGCAAAACTAGCGATGCTACTAAAGGCGGTTGCAAAGTACAGCTGTGCCCCAGGCGCCAGATCGTGGATGATTTCGAGCATGGCAGTGCCCTCGTCACCATTGCCTGCCTGCCCGGGCAGAACGGTAACCGCACCGAGATCCCCGAGTGCTTGACTCGCCGCCAGACTCGTAACGCCGTTTGACAGAACACCGATCTTCACGCCTGTGCCGTTTAGACCGTAAGTAGAGCGTGCACGAGATGCCCTATGGGTTGTATCACCTTCCGATTGTTTGCTACCGACAAGTATGCTAGGCGTCTGCGTTAGTAGGCCGGTCGATTGGAGCTTGGTGAGGATGGCGGCTCGTTCGCGCCCGCGATTGTGAGCTGGTGGTGAGGCTGATAAGCGCCTCGGCGCAGGTCGCCCGACCCGCGCCGTTATTGCTTCCTGTTTCGGTTGCACGAAAATTACTTGAGGAAGGCCCGCAATTGCGTCCACTTGGGCTAGCTCCGCGGATAATCTGACACTTCCAGGGCGTGCGTCGACGATTACCGCACCAAGACTCCGCAGCTGGTCGAGCAGAGCATCATCGACGTCCGCGCTCACATCAAGCGTCACTCGATTTCCCGACGTGAAGGGCAGTTGCACCTCAAGATCACGAACCCCGGCCGCTGGCCTCAGCCCCTTTACGATCTTGGCGGCGTAAATCAGCTGGGAATCGACTTTCCGCTGTGCCGGTGTTCGAGAGGCCTTTTCGGCGACTAGCGAGCTTATTTGCGCCCAAGCAGATGAGGAAATCTCCACTGTCGGTGCAGGCAATTGACTCTGTGTGGGTTCAGCCTGACTCGCGGACACATGCAATGCGTTCCGAACACCCGTCAGTGCGATCAGCGCCACAGCTGTTGTTCGCGCTGCCCTCCACCGGCGCGAGACAGCTTTTTGTCGGTCGGACGACAGGGGCCGATTCATTGTGGTCGCGTTGTTGGCTTGGCCGAAGGTTCGATAGCACTTACCGCCATGATTGCAGCGAGCTCCTCCAGCTTCAGGAGCGGAACCCAGGCGATCACAGACCGATACTGCGGCGACGTGGAGACGATCGTGCCTTGCACGGATCTAATTTTCTGCTGGATGCTGGGAGTGACGTCTGTGCGAATGTCAACAAGCGCCCGACCCTTCTGGTCGGTCTCGACGGCAGTCACCTCCGGAGGAACCTGCTTTTTTTCAGCTTCGCCACGAATTCGATAAATCTCGTATAGCAGGTTCGAGTTTATTTTGCGTTGTGCAGGGGTACGAAACTCCTTCTCGCGACGCTGCGTGGTAGTTTTTGTCGGCGCGGCGCCTGAATTGACTTGCCACCCTTCGAGCAAGGAGCACTGCCACGCTGACGCATCTAGAGTCTGGCCAGCGGCGAACATCAAGACGGCGAAGGACGCGGAGCTGTACCAGGCCATTAATAGCCTCTGTGGAAGTCGTTCAGGAGTTGGACGGTTGAGCGGTAAGAGTGGCGGCGAGCATTGTGGGTGTCAAGACCACTTTCGAGACTCGCGCGGATTCCACCTATTCTGCAATCCGGTGTAACCGCTGTTTGTAGTAGGGGTTACGGCAGAAAAGAACGCAGGGGCCACAATCGTCGTTCCTATGTGCGTTTCATGGTAGTTTCCGTTAATATACCCCCAGGGGGTATACAGTGAGCACCATCGAAAAAACGTTCACCATCGAGGGCATGTCGTGTGGCGGGTGCGTCAACAGCCTCACGCGAGTGCTGAAGGCCGTGCCGGGCATCGAGCCGGTGAAGGTCGAAGTCGGGCGCGCCGTGCTTCGATTCGATCCGGCCCTGATCAGCGCCGACACCATCACGGCCGCCGTCGATCGCGCCGGGTTCGAAGTGATCGCCGAGCAGTGACGGTGGACAGCCAATCCGCCTCCGCTCGCCGCGATTCAGGCGACCTACGCCGCGACCTCGCCGGAGCAACCGCCGGTCGCGAAGGCGGGCCCGTACTCAAGGTCACCCTCCCCGTCGAGGGCATGACGTGCGCCGCGTGCCAGGCGAACGTGCAGCGCGCGCTCACGAAGACGCCGGGTGTCACGAAGGCGGCGGTCAACCTCATGACGAATGAGGCCACCGTCAGTTACGACCCCTCGGCCATTGATCCCGAACGAATCGTCGCCGCGATCAACGACACCGGCTACGTGTCGCGCCTGCCCGTCGAGGGCGAAGCTGCGCCGGCCGACGATGAGCGGGAGCGCGCACAGCAGCTCGACTACCAAGCCCTGATCACGAAAGCGCTCGTCAGCCTCGCGCTTGGTGTAGTCGCGATGGTGGCTTCGATGCCGCTGATGGGCGGCGCGTCTGGCCACGGCGAGCACTCCGGAGATCCGCTGTTGCGGTGGACCATGACGACGATCGATCCGCCGGTGCGGACGCTGCTGCCCTGGCTGTACGCGATCGACCCGCGGTCGTTGACCCTCGGCTTGCTGGCGGTCACGGTCATCGTGATGGCGTGGGCCGGCCGCCACTTTTACACCCGCGCCTGGGCAGGCATCCGCCACGGCTCCGCCGACATGAACACCCTGATCGCGGTCGGCACTGGGGCCGCATTCCTGTATTCAGTCGCGGCGACATTCGCGCCCGGCTGGTTCGCCGCCGAGGGCGCCCGGCCGGACGTCTACTACGAGGCGGTCATCATCATCATCGCGCTGGTGCTGCTCGGC
>JANOZI010000017.1:0-6957 GCA_031429375.1 Acidobacteriota bacterium
CGGCTACGTGCTGCAGAACGGCCGCATCGTGCTCGACGGCGCTGCGGGCGAACTGATGCAGCACGATGAGGTTCGGCGCGCATATATGGGCGCCTGAAGAAGAGTTCAGAGTTCAGAGTTAAGGGTCAGGGTTCACGGTTCGGAGATTTCAATGAACAGGTATCGAGCGCTTGCTGCGGCAGTCATGCTTGTCGCGGTCGCGGCTTGCTCGTCCAATAGCGGCGGCAGCGACACCGTCACCATTGGCTTCACCGGACCGCTGAGCGGCGGCGCGGCGCTGTACGGCCGCAACGTCCTCGACGGGCTCGAGATGGCGGCCGCAGACATCAACGACGCCGGCGGTGTCTCGGTCGGCGGCCGGCACGTCAAGCTCGCCGTGGTGCCGCTCGACGACCGCTACTTCCCCAACGAATCGGCGACCAACGCCAAGCGGCTCGTCCATCAGAACAACGCGCCGATCGTCTTCTGCCCGCACAGCGGCGGCATCCTCGCCATCCAGGGGTTCAACGCCTCCGCGCCGTCGTTCATCATCGGCGCCTACAGCAGCGAGCCGCAGATTCTCGAGAGTGGCAATCCGCTCACGCTGATGATCCCGCCGAAGTACCCGATCTACTTCGACGCGTTCGCGCAGACGATGATCGACACCAAGGGCAAGCGGCTCGGCCGCATACCGGGCGCGCATGCGTATGCCAAGGAGTGGACCAAGGGCTTCTCCGCGGTGTGGGAGTCCAAGGGCGGCACCGTCTTGACGAATAACGAGATCGACTACAACACGACGACGGATTTTTCGAGCGTGGCCAGCAAGGCACTATCCGAAAAACCGGACGTATTATTCGTGGGCGGGCCGTCGCAAGCCACCGCGCTCGTGATCAAGGCCGCGAGGGAACAGGGCTTCAAGGGCGGGTTCGTCGTGATGGACCAGGCCAAGTTCGAGGAGATGAACAAGCTGGTGCCGATGGCGATGCTGGAGAACTCGGTCGGCGTGATGCCAACCGTGCACCATCCCGACTTCCGCGCCGCCCGGTTCGTCGAGAAATACCACCAGAAGAAGGGCGCCGATCGCGATCCGCCGCGGGAAGTCAGCCTCACCTATGGCGCACTGCGTGTGCTGGCGCGGGCAATGGAGCTGGCCGGGACCGCGACCGACGCGCGCGCGATCCACGCGAAGGCCGACGAAGCGGCCCGGACGCTGCCCGATGAGTTCAAGCCGTCGGAGCTACTCGGCGTGGACGGCAAGGGCCACCTGATGCAAACCACGGTCGCCGCGCACGTCGTCGGCGGCAAGTTCGTCCCGCTCTATCTCAAGCAGAACGAATAAGCGCCCATGACACAACTCATTCGATACGAAGTCCGCGACCGTGTCGCCGTTCTCACCGTCGACAATCCGCCCGTGAACGCCCTCGGCCCTGGCGTGGTCGAGGGCATCGAAGAAGCCGTGGCGCGCGCCAACGCCGATGCCGGCGTCGATGCCATGGTCCTCATCGGCCACGGCTCGACCTTCATCGCCGGCGCCGACATCAAGATCTTCGGCACGATCAAGACGCGCGAGCAGTCGCTCGCGCGGTCGGAAGCGATGCACGCCCGGCTCAAGCGGATCGAAGACGCCACCAAACCGCTCGTGGCGGCCATCCACGGCAACGCGCTCGGCGGCGGCCTCGAGGTGGCGATGTCGTGCCATTACCGGGTCATGGCCCCCGACGCGAAGGTCGGCCAGCCGGAAGTGCTGCTCGGCATTATCCCAGGCGCGGGCGGCACGCAGCGACTGCCGCGCCTGTGCGAGGCGGCGGTGGCGATCGAGATGTGCACCGCGGGCAAGCCGGTTGCGGCCGCGAAAGCGCTGGCGGCCGGCATCGTCGATCACATCGTGAGCGGCAACCTGCTCGATGGCGCGATCGAGTTCGCCAAGGCCAAGGCGGCCGCGGAAGGCGTGCGAAAGACGCGCGAGCGGACCGCGATCTCCGGCAAAGAGGGGGGCGTGGCCGCCTGTGCGGCAACGTGGAAAACGCTCGCCAAGACCGTCAAGGGCGTGCAGGCGCCGTTCAAGGCCGTTGATGCAATCGAGGCGGCGTTCACGATGGACTTCGACGCGGGCTCGGCGCGCGAGCGCGAGCTGTTCGCCGACTGCGTGACGTCCACCGAGTGCCGCGCGCTGGTTCACATGTTCTTCGCGGATCGCGAAGCCGCGAAAGTACCCGACGTGCCGAAAGACACGCCGGTGTTGCCGATCGCGCGGGCGGCGGTGATCGGTGCGGGCACGATGGGCGGCGGCATTGCCATGGCCTACGCCAATGCCGGCATCCCCGTGCTGCTGAAAGACGTGGATGATGCCGCGGTGCAGCGCGGCATGGCCACGATTCGCAAGAATTACGAATCGTCCGTGGCGAAGGCACGCATCACCCCCGACGCCATGGCGCGCACGATCGCGCTCATCACGCCCACCACCACCTACGACGGTTTCGATCAAGCCGACATCGTCGTCGAAGCCGTGTTCGAGAACATGGACCTGAAAAAGACGACGTTCGCGGAGCTGGCGCGGGTCACGAAGCCGTCCTGCATTCTGGCCTCGAACACCTCGACGCTGGACATCGACGAGTTCGCGCAGGCCAGCGGGCGGCCGAGCCAGGTGATCGGCCACCACTTCTTCAGCCCGGCCAACGTAATGAAGCTGCTGGAGATTGTCCGCGGCAGAGAGACCAGCAAAGAGGCGATCGCGACCTCGCTGGCGCTGGCGAAGAAGCTCGGCAAGGTCGGCGTAGTGGTCGGCAATTGTTTCGGGTTCGTCGCCAACCGGATGATCGCGTACTACATGCGCGAGGCATATCTCCTGCTCGAAGAGGGCGCCACGGTTTCGCAGATCGACGGCGCGCTCACCGACTTCGGATTGCCGGTGGGCCCCTTCGGCATGCAGGACATCGCGGGCATCGACGTCGGCTGGCGCATTCGCCAGCATCTGAAGCTGACCGGCCAGACGCGCGCTGAAGGCCCGCAATCAGAAGTGCCGGACCGGCTCTACGAGCTGGGCCGCTACGGGCAGAAGACCGGTGCCGGGTGGTACCGCTACGAGCCGGGCAGCCGCACGCGCATACCGGATCCGATCGTCGACGAGATTGCGGCAGCCGAGGCCGCCAAACGCGGCGTCACGCGCCGCAAGGTGACCGACGAGGAGATCATTTCGCGGATCATGACGGCGCTCGCCAACGAAGGCGCGCGCATCATCGAGGAAGGCTACGCGACGCGCGCCAGCGATATCGACGCCGTCTACTGTTACGGGTTCGGCTACCCGCGTCATGCCGGCGGCCCGATGTTCTACGCCGACACGGTCGGACTGCCAACCGTGCTCGCGCGGGTGAAGGAGTATCGCGATCGCATGGGCGACTACTGGCAGCCGGCGGCCCTCTTGGAGAAGCTCGCCGCAGAAGGCCGCGGCTTTCACGCGTGAAAGCCGTCGTTTGCCGGCAGTTCGGTCTGCCAGAATCGCTGACGTTCGAGGACCTGCCGTCACCGCGCCCCGGCCCCGGCCAGGTCGTGGTCTCGGTCCGGGCCGCGAGCCTCAACTTTCCCGACGTGCTGGTGATCCAGAACAAGTACCAGCTCAAGCCGCCGCTGCCGTTCATTCCCGGCAGCGAGCTGGCCGGCGTGGTGAAGGAACTCGGCGCCGGCGTCACCTCGGTGGCGCCCGGCGATCGCGTGATGGCGCCGGTCGGCGTGGGCGCGTTCGCGGAAGAGATCGCGATCGACGCGGCGAAGCTTCACCGCATTCCCGACGGCATGTCGGATGAAGACGCGTCAGGACTGCTGTTCACCTATGGCACGTGCGAGCACGCCCTGGTCGATCGCGGAGCGATTCAACCCGGCGAGACGCTGCTGGTATTGGGCGCGTCGGGCGGCATCGGCATCGCCGCCATCGAAATCGGCGTGGCCCTCGGCGCGCGCGTGATCGCGTGCGCGTCGAGCGAAGACAAGCTGGCGGTCTGCCGGCAGCACGGCGCCACCGACACGATCGACTACGCGCACGAGGATCTTCGCGAGCGCATCAAAGCATTGACGGACGGCAAAGGTGTGGACGTGGTGTGCGATGCGGTCGGCGGACCGTATACCGAGCCGGCGCTACGATCGACGGCCTGGCGTGGGCGGTTCCTGGTCGTGGGCTTCGCCAGCGGCGAGATTCCGAAGATCCCGCTGAACCTCGTCCTGCTCAAGGGCTGCGCGATCGTCGGCGTGTTCTGGGGCGACTTCATGCGCCGCGAACCGGTGCTGTTCGGCGAGAGCGTCAGGAACGTGTGCGAGTGGCACGGCCAGGGCAAGCTCAGGCCGCACCTCTCCGAGGTCCTGCCGCTCGAGCGTGCCGCTGAAGCGCTGCAGAAGATGGCGTCGCGCCAGGTGACGGGGAAAATCGTGTTGCACATCACTTGACGACATTCAGCGAGTCGCCCGTGTGGTGCTTGCGGATCTGGTAGCGCAGGAACCGGTGCACGGCGTCGAGCGCCTTGCGCTCCGCCGTGTGGATCCGGACGCGCCCGCCCTCCGGTAATTCTTCGAACGTGTAGGAGATCTCACCGCGGCGTGTCGACATCTCGGCCACGCCGTCGGGCATCTCGCCGTGCGTCATCAACGGCTTCGCGAAGTCTCCGGCGGCGAATTGCGCCGCGATCTCTTTCAAGTGGGACCGAATGAACTGCCGGTTCGCCTCGTCCGCCTGGTCCTTGAGGGTGACTTCGATCGCGCCGCCGGACGAGAACAGCCGGAAGTGATGGGTCGTGGCGGCCTGGTCGAAGCCCATCGCCTCGGCGCCGCGATGCTGCAGCGCCTCGTCTTTCTGCATCTGCTTCAAGTGCTGTTCATGGGTCATACCGGCCGGCATTTGCGCCGCCGCGGGTGCCTGCGCCGCAACGGCGGCGTAGGCGAGGCTCGCGAAGATCGACCGCGTAATTAGCTTCATGCGATCATCGTAAAGGCTAGAACGCATTCAAGGGTCAAGCGCGTAGTTATGATCGGCGCAAGAAGGGTCATTCTCATGATGGACACGAGTTTCCTCCGCGTCGGGCAAGTGGCGGCGGCGACCGGCGTGAGCGTCGACACGGTCCGCCACTACGAACGTCTTGGCTTGATCCCGAAGGCGTTGCGAACCGAGGCCGGCTATCGCCAGTACCCGGCGCAGGCCATTCCGCGCGTGCAGCTCGTGCAACGAGGATTGCAGTTCGGATTCTCGCTGAAGGAGCTGGCGACCTTTCTGAAGGCGCGTGACAAGGGCACGCCGCCTTGCCGGGCGGTACGCAGCGCCGCCGAGCAGTTGCTGTCGCGTGTCGAACAGCAATTAAAGGATCTCGCCCGCACGCGGACGGTGATGCGAAAGACGCTCCGCGAGTGGGACGTCCGCCTCTCGGCCACCCCGCCCGGCACGCCCGCGCGGCTGCTCGAAGCCCTGCCTCAAATGAATGACCGGGTGACTTCGAGGAAACGCTTGATGTCGTCGAGGGTGTTGAACAGAGCGGGCGATACGCGCACCTGACCGAGCGGGCCACGCACGGTGACGTCGATCGACGCTTTCGCGAACGCGGTGGTCAGGGTCGCGGCGTCCTTCGAGAAGTAGAACGTTACGATCGACGAGCGATTCCCTTCGGGAGTAAACACCCGGTGGCCCTGCGCCGCGAGCCCGGCGCGCAGCTCGCGCGCTAGTTCCACCGTGTGCCGCTCGATGCGATTGACGCCGACCTGTTCGAGATACGCCAGGCCCGCGCCGAGCTGATAGACCTCGCAGAACGGCAAGGTGGCGTAGTCGAAACGTTTGGCGGTGTTGTAGAGCTGAAAGCGCCCGCCGCCAAGCTCCTTTTCCACATGCAGCGCGCCAAAGCGATCGAGCCGGATGCGCTCGAGCACGTCACGCCGCACGTAAAACGGCGCGACACCGAAGCTGCCGAGCAGCCACTTGTAGGTGCCGGCGCACATCACATCGACACCGGCCTGCTTGACGTCGATGGGAATCATGCCGGCCGCCTGGATGCCGTCGGCATAGAACAAGGCGCCGTGCGCGTGGGCCAGGTCGGCAATGGGCCGCATCTCGTGTCGGAACCCGTTGTGGTGCGAGACCCAGGCCACCGAAACCAGGCGGGTGCGCCGATCGATCAGGGGCTCGAAGTCGCTTGCGTCGACACGCCCGGCGCGGTGCTTCGCGACCCGCAGCTCGACGCCTTTCGTATCTCGCAGGTGACTGTAGAGGACGAACTCGGTTTCGTAGTGCAGGTCGTCGACCACGACGTTGTCGCCCGCCTTCAGATCGAGCGCGTTGGCCACGATATTCTCGCCTTCGCTGGTCGAGAACAGAAAGCCGACCTCGTCGCTGCCCGCGTTGATCAAACGGGCAAATTGCGCGCGCACCTCGTCGGTCTTTCGCAGCATCTCGCCGAGCGGAATCGGGCGCAGGGCCTTGCTCTCGACAAAGGCGCGGCCGGCGGCCACGACCTGGTCGGGCACCGGCGTGATGTAGGCGGAGTTCAGATAGGTCCGGCCCCGCACGATTGGGAAGTCGCCGCGCACGCCAAGCGGATCGTCCTGTGACGCGATCGGTTGCGAGAACGCCACGGTGGCCGTCGATCCGCGTAATCCGCTGATCACATATGGCGGGTGTTACATGGGCGCGTTCTCGCGCTACGATCATGGGCGGCGGCAGGAACGCGACATCTCGGTCGGGCTGCGCAACTACGATGGCTGGGCCGCCGGTGATGTGCCGGAGCGATTCCAGTGGACGTTCCCGGTGCTCATCTCGTCGCACGATCCGCAGACGCTGTACGTCACATCGCAGCACGTCTGGCGTACGCGCAATGAAGGTGCGAGCTGGGAGAAGATCTCCCCCGACCTCACTACGCACGATCCGAAGACGCTGACGCGCACCGGCGGCCCGATTCACGGCGAAATGACGGGCGCCGAGTGGTATGCGACGATCTATGCGTTTGCCGAGTC
>JANOZI010000018.1:0-2188 GCA_031429375.1 Acidobacteriota bacterium
ATGAAGATTCACCTCGAGCTGCTCGGCAAGAAACTGCCGCCGGACCATTCGGCGCTGACGCACGTCGAGATCATCGACGCCGAGATCCGCCGGCTGGACGATCGCATTCAGCAGCTCTTGAAGTTCGTCGGCCCCATCGAGGTGTCGCTCGGTCCGGTCCCGATTGGGTCGCTGCTGGGCAACGTGCTCGCGGCGGTCGGGCCGGAAGCCGCGCGCGCGGGCGTGTCGATCGACCGTGACTGCACCGACAGCTCGCTGGTGGTGGAAGGCGATGCGGCGCAATTGCGGGACCTGTTCCTGAACCTCGCCCAGAACGCGATCCAGGCCATGCCGAAAGGCGGCCGTCTCCGGGTCGAGTGCGGGGAAGTGGCAGACCGCCGCATCCGCGTACGCGTCGAAGATACAGGGGTGGGGATTGCCCCGGACAACTTGACCCGGATTTTCGAGCTGTACTTCACCACCAAGGATCGGGGGACCGGCATCGGCCTGGCCACGGTCTATCGCACCGTGCAGATTCACGACGGCACCATCGATGTCGAGTCCACGGTCGGGGCCGGCACGTCGTTCATTCTCACCTTGCCGATGTCGACAGAAGGCCTGTCCCGCCGCAGCTCGACTGACCCGTCTTCGAGCGAAGGCGGACTACAATTACCGTGATGCGCAGAGGTCGTCTGCTTCCGCTCGTGTTGCTGGTCGCGTCGTGTGCCGGGTGCGCGGCGAAAGTGCAGGCGCGCACCGAAATCGAGATGCCCGCGCTCGATCCGCCGCCGGCGCCGCCGCGTGTCGTGGCGAGCTACCCGGTCGAAGTCGAGCCCGCGCCGCCCGTTGCGGCGGTGGCTGAAACGGCCGCACCAGCGCGGCCGCCCGCGCGCACGCAGCGGCCTGATCGGCCGGAGCCGTCGCAATCCACACCCGAGCCCGTTCAGGAAACCGCACGCGCCGCGTCGACGCCGTCGCTTACGCTCACGCCGTCACCGGGCACCGAAACGCAGACCGCTGCCGCCATTCGTGACCTCATGGCGCGCGCGGCACGTGATCTCGCGCGTGTCAACCAGGCCTCGCTCAAGGCCGATGGCCGTACTCAGTTCGAGACCGCGCGTCGCTTCCTGCAGCAGGCTGAAGAGGCGCTGAAGGTGCGCAATATCGTGTTCGCCGGCAAGCTCGCCGACAAGGCCGCGACGATGGCTGCGGTGCTCGTTCGATAGGGTCCGAGCGTCGCCACACGGCGAGACAAACGCGACCCCTTCCGACCTCCAATTTCAGGTGTGCTTTTATGCACAACGCGGCACCTCGACCGTGGCGATCTTGCCAAAAAACATTCGTTAAGCGAAAATAAAACGAATGAATATTTTCTGGCCTAAATCCGCGAGATATTGCGGACGACCTAAAAGAAAACGCAACATGTTGTGCCGCTAAATGCTTGACAACAAATATTTACAAGCGCATATTGGGCTTCGCGCTCGAAGATGACTTTCAATCGCGATGCTCCTCCCGGCGCAGGACGATTGAGACGAAATCGGAGCTATCAACAACGGGTAACAAGGCCGATTTCAAGACGTCAGACCGCGCGAACCAAGCCAATTTAGAAGAACCACTAAGTAGCTTAGAAGAACCATTAAGTTAGTTGATAGGGCGATTGCCCCATGGGGAGGGGTGTCGCCAATCGGAGGAAGCAGCATGCAGGATGGGCCTTCCCAGAAGTTGTCGGCCGCACCGGCCGGCCAGACTGTCAGTTCGTCGTCGCCAAACGTAGACGCAACCGAGTCAACACGCACGAGCCGAAAGTCTCAGGCCTCCCCCGGCCTGGAGTTTCCGAGATTTTTCACGACCGCCGGCGTGGATCCCTTCGACCAGGTCGAATGGGAAACGCGCGACGCGATTATCGGCAACGAAAAGGGCACCGTCGTATTCGAGCAACGCGGCGTCGAGATGCCCAAGGCCTGGTCGCAGCAAGCCACCAACATCGTTGTCTCAAAATATTTCAGGGGCCACGTCGGATCACCCGAGCGCGAGCGCTCGGTCAAGCAGCTCATCGGGCGGGTCGTCAACACGATCACCGAATGGGCGCGCAAGCAGAAGTACTTCGCGTCGGAGAGCGCGCTGTCGGCGTTCAGTGACGACTTGAAATTCCTGCTCGTCAACCAGAAGGCCGCCTTCAACAGCCCGGTGTGGTTCAACTGCGGCTTCG
>JANOZI010000019.1:0-16441 GCA_031429375.1 Acidobacteriota bacterium
GGCGTTCCCGCCGCCGAGTCGTGGAGCGCGTCGCTCTGCTCGACGTAGCCGGTGACGAACAACAGCGGCAGGTTCGGCCGCAGGTGCTTCAGCCGCTTGGCCAGCAGGCGCTCGACCTCTACACGGTGCATGCGCAATCAATCGTGATGGTGGTCACCGACGTCGTGATGCCGCGCATGGGCGGGATCGAGCTGGCCAGGCGGCTGCGGCTGTTGAAGCCGGCCCTGCCGATCCTGTTCGTGACCGGCTACGTGGAGCGGACCGAAACACTCCATGACACCGGTGCCGGCATTCCCGTCCTGCTCAAGCCGTTCTCACCAGACGCGCTGCTTCAAGCGGTCGGAGCCGCACTACACAAATAGAGTGCGTACAGTGCGTACGTTCCAAGAGTGCGTACAGTGCACGCGTGCCAAGAGTGCCAAGAGTGCCAACGGTGCCAACGGTGCCAACGGTGCATCATTCGCACTTTCGCACTTGTTGCACCCAAGCACAGTACGCACCTTAGGCACTGTACGCACCGTACGCACTTTGTTTTACTGCCAGCGGAACAACTTCAGCGCGAGCGCGAAGGACACCGTGCCCCAGGCTGTCATGATCCCGAGTTCGGGAACCAGTTCCGCGAGGCTCCGGCCCTCGTTGACCACGCCTCGCAGCCCGTCGATCAGCGCCGTGAGCGGCAGCGCGCGGATGAACGGCTGCATCGCGTCGGGAAAGTTGGTCGCGGCGAAGAAGACGCCCGATAGCACCCACATCGGCAGCATCACGAGGTTCATCAGGCCCGACACCGCTTCGATGGTGCGCGCGCGGCTCGCCAGCAGCAACCCGAGGCCGCCGAACGCCAGCGCACCACACAACGCCAGCGCCGCCAGCGCCCACACCGAGCCGTAGATGCGCACGTCGAACGCGATCCACGCGAAGCCCATGATCACGAACGTCTCGAGCGCCAGGTAGAGCAGCCGGCTCAGGATGTTCGCGAGCAGGTAATGCGCCTTCGACATCGGCGTCGCCACCAGCCGCTTCAGCAGTTTTTTCGTGCGCGCATGGACAATCGAGAAGCCGACGCCCCACAAGCCCGTGCCCATGATGTTCATGCCGAGCAGCCCGGGCACGAGCCAGTCGATGTACCTGGAGCCGACCGCCGACACCGGCTTCTGCACGGGCACGAACGCGTCGGCCCGGCCGGCGGCGCGTTGCAATGCCCCATCCACCGCCAGGCGCGCCACCTGGCTTTCCGCGCGCGCTTCATCGAAGGTGTAACTCGGCGGCGTGCCGGGAATAACGACGACCGGCGCCCGGCCGTCACGGACCGCGCGGTCGATATCTCCCGGAGCAATCCGCCGCACGGTGAATTCGCCGCCTTGCTCGAGCGCCGCCACGATAGCATCGGCGCCGGGCTGGTCCGCCACGCCGGCGATCACCGGCTCGTGGCCGCGCGATCGAAACGCAATCCCGAGCGCGCACGACATGATCACCGGAAACGCGAACACCCAGAACACCGCCTCGGGCTCGCGCAGGAACTCGCGGAACCGCGCCAGGGTGAGCTCGACGAGTGGATGGCTCGCGCCGCCGCGCCCGCCCCGCCGAGGTTGGGGAGCGTCGAGCGGCAACGGCGGGTTAGTCATCGCGCAACTGCCTCCCCGTCAAGGTGACGAACACGTCCTCGAGCGTCGCGCTGTGCGTGCCGAGCAGGCTGAGCGTGGCGCCGTGCCGCCGCAGCAGATCGAGCAGCGCGGGAATGGTCAAGTGGACCTCCGAGGTCGACAACGACGTGTGCCGGGTGTCCACGCGCACGTCCCTCACCCCCGGCAGCGCCGACAGCTCGCCGGCATCGATCGGCGATCCGTCCGCGACGGCGAATTCGACGACGTGCTCGGCGCCGAGCGACTGGACCAGCTCGCGCGGCGTGCCGAGCGCAATCAACAGGCCGCGATCCATGATGCCGACGCGATCGCAGAGCGCATGCGCTTCGTCCATGTAGTGCGTCGTGATCAGGATCGTGCCGCCGCCGGCGCGAAAGCGGCCGAGCACCTCCCATAACTGGCGGCGCGACTGCGGGTCGAGGCCGGTGGTCGGCTCGTCCAGGAACAACAGCTCGGGCCGTCCCGCCAGCGCGCACGCGACCGAGAGGCGCTGCTTCTGCCCGCCCGACAGCTTCGAGACCCAGGCGTCGCGCTTGGTCGTGAGCTCCACCGTGTCGATCAACTCGTCGACCTCGGGACCCTCCGGATAGAACGACCGGAACAGCCGCAGCGTCTCGCGCACGGTGAGCTTGTCGGCCAGTTGCGTTTCCTGCAGTTGGATGCCGAGGCGCGGGCGCAGCGCGGCGGCCTCGCGATCCCAGCGCCGTCCGAGGACGGTCACCTCGCCGGCATCGGCGTGGAGCAGGCCTTCGAGGATTTCGATCGTCGTGGTCTTGCCGGCGCCGTTCGGACCGAGCAAGCCAAAACATTCGCCGCGCACCACTTGCAGATCGAGGCCGTTGACGGCGACGACATCTCCGTAACGCTTGACGAGGCCGGCGCAGTGCAGGGCAACCGAATCGGGCGGCACCGCCCAATTGTAGCCCTTGCCCTCGCGCGTGCCGGTGGTACACTCGTGCGTCTGTGTCGTCGAGCATCGTGTTGATCGGCCCCGTGGACGCCCTGCCCGGCCTGCAGGAGCGCCTCCAACCGGGGGCCGAGGTGCAGGCGTTCACCGAGTCTGAAGCGATCGAAGCGCTCGATCACATCATTCGCACCAAGCCGGACCTGATCGCGCTCGACAACGATTTTTCATCGTCGACGCGCGGCATCGCGCTGATCAATCGCATCAAGGACGACCCGGCGCTCGGCGGCTGCGAAGTCCGCGTCATCGCGCACGACAGCGAGGCCAGCCGCGTCGCCGTGAAGCGCGGCCAGGCCGGCGGCGCCGCGGTCGCAATCGCCGTCGAGGCCACGCCCAGGGCCGCGCTCGATCAGAAGGGCACCCGCCGCGCACCGCGCACCCGCGTCAAGGACGGCGTCGCGGTGGCGGTTGACGGCAACCCGGCGGCGCTCGTCGATCTGTCGGCGGTTGGCGCGCAAGTGGTCTCGCCCACCGTGCTCAAGCCGAACCAGCGCGTCCGCGTGATCATGGGCGACGGCAACGCGCCGGTCCGCTGCAACGGCTCGGTTGCGTGGGCGGCCTTCGAGATGCCGAAGGGCCAGCCGACGCGCTATCGCGCCGGCATCGATTTCGGCCTGACCGCAGACGCCGAGGGCGTGAACGGGTTTGCGAAGAGGAACAGGAAGGAATAACCAATGACGAATAACCAATAACCAAGTACCAATAACCAACTACCAACAACGACAGGCGGTTTGGTTATTTCGACTTGGTGATTCGTTATTTCTTGCGGGGTAACCAGCCGTCTACCACGCTGCCCTCGCGAATGATCGTCTCCGCGCGATCGGAACCCGTCGAGATCAGTCCCACCGGCACGCCACTCACCTCTTCGAGCCGCGCGATATATCTCTGCGCTTCGGGCGGCAGCTTCGCGTAATCACGCGCGCCCTTGGTCGGCGTCGTCCACCCCGGCCACGATTCGTAGACCGGCGTGTACGGCCCCTGCATGTTGATGTCGGATGGAAACTCCGTGATGGTGCGGCCGCCGACCTGGTAGCCGGTGCAGATGTCGATGGTCTCGAGCCCGTCGAGCACGTCGAGCTTGGTGAGCGCGATGCTGTCGATGCCGTTGACGCGCACCGCGTAGCGCACCGCCACCGCGTCGTACCAGCCGCAGCGCCGCGGCCGGCCGGTCGAGGCGCCGTATTCCTGGCCGGTCTCGCGCAAGCGGCTGCCCATCTCGTCGAACAGCTCGGTCGGGAACGGCCCTTCGCCGACGCGGGTCAGGTAGGCCTTGGCCACGCCCAGCACGCCGCCGATCGCCTTGGGCGGAATGCCGAGGCCGGTGCAGGCGCCGCCAATGGTGGCGTTCGACGAGGTCACATAGGGATAGGTGCCGTGATCGATGTCGAGCATGGCGCCTTGCGCGCCCTCGATCAGGATGCGCTGGCCCTTCTTGCGCGCCTCGTCCAGCACGAGCGAGACGTCGCCGGTCCAGCGCTGCATCCGCTTGCCGAAGGCGAGCAACTGGTCGTAGACCGGTTGCCAATCGAGCGTCGAGTCCTTGATGATGCGGTTGCGGGCGCTCACGTTCTCGCGCACTTCGTCGGCCAGCGCCTTGGTGTCGACGAGGTCGCACACCCGGATGCCGCGCCGCCCGATCTTGTCTTCGTAGGCCGGCCCGATGCCGCGCGACGTCGTGCCGATCTTGCGCTCGCCGCGCCGCGCCTCGCTCAACACGTCGAGCTCGCGGTGGTACGGCAGGATCAAGTGCGCCTTCTCGCTGATCAGCAGACGGTCGCCGACGTCGATGCCCAGCTGCGCGAGCTCTTCGATCTCCTTGAAGAGCGCCTGCGGGTCGACCACGACGCCGTTGCCGATCACGCACAGCACGCCGTCGTGCAGGATGCCGCTGGGAATCAGGTGCAGCACGAATTTCTTGCCGTTGACATACACGGTGTGGCCGGCGTTGTGCCCGCCCTGGTAGCGCGCGACCAGCGAGAAGTGCGGCGTCATCAAGTCGACGATTTTTCCCTTGCCTTCGTCGCCGAACTGCGCGCCCAGAACCACGATGTTCATGCCTCTACTGTATCCTAGCCATGTGTGCGGCTATCACTGGTCGCGATGAGAGACCCGCCCAATGCCTTACACAGAAGCACGGAAACACCGAAGCACCGAGCGTTTCTTTCGCCATCCGCAAAAGCCTTTCGTGTTTCCGTGTTTCTGTGTTTCTGTGTTTCCGTGTCACGCATTCGCCAGCCTCCAATGATTCTGCTCGACGGGGCGCGGTTGACCTTATCGGATCTGGTGGCGATCGCCGACGATCGCGAGCCGGTCGGCCTGGCGCCGGAGGCGCGGGCGCGCGTGATGGCGGCGCGCGCCGTCGTCGATGCGAAGGCCGGCGGCGACGCGCCGGTCTACGGTGTCAATACGGGCTTCGGCAACTTCGCGGAGACGCGCATTGACAAGGGTGACCTCGCCGCGCTGCAAGTCAACTTGTTGCGCAGCCACGCCGCCGGCGTCGGCGAGCCGCTGCCGGTGCGGGCGGTCCGTGCGTCGATGGCGCTGCGCGCGAACGTGCTCGCCAAGGGCTACTCCGGCATCCGCGTCGAAACCCTCGAGGCGCTCGTCGCGCTGCTCAATCGCGGCGTGCACCCGCGGATGCCGAGCCGCGGCTCGGTTGGCGCAAGCGGCGACCTTGCGCCGCTGGCGCATCTCGCGCTGGTGCTCATCGGCGAAGGCGAAACCGTGGAGCAGTTGCCCGGTACGGAAGCTCTTCAGCAGGCCGGGCTCGAACCGATCGCGCTGCAAGCGAAAGAAGGGCTCGCGCTCATCAACGGCACGCAAGTCTCGAGCGCGGTGCTGGCGCTGGCGCTGGCCGGCGCCGAACGGCTGGCGCGCGCGGCGGATGTGGCCGCGGCATTGTCGATCGACGCCTTGCTGGGATCGACCGATCCGTTCGATCCCCGCATTCACGCCGCACGGCCCTTTGGCGGACAGGTGACCTCGGCCGCCAACCTTGCGCGTTTGATGGCCGGCAGCGGCATCAACGCCTCGCACGTGAACTGTGGACGCGTCCAGGACGCGTATTCGATGCGCTGCGCGCCCCAGGTGCACGGCGCGGCGCGCGAGGCCCTCACCTGGGTGCGGCATATTGTCCAGACGGAGATGAACGCCGCCACCGACAACCCGATGGTGTTTGCGGTTGAGGGCGACATCGTGTCGGGCGGCAACTTCCATGGCGCTCCGCTGGCGCTGGCCGGCGATCTCCTGGTGATGGCGGTGACCCAGTTGGCGACGATCAGCGAGCGCCGATCGGAACGGCTCGTCAATCCGGCGCTCAGCGGACTGCCGGCGTTTCTCACGCGGCACGGCGGCCTGCAATCAGGCCTGATGATCGCGCAAGTCACCGCCGCCGCGCTCACGTCCGAAATCAAGACACTCGCGCATCCTGCATCCGTGGACTCGATTCCGACATCGGCGAACAAGGAAGATCACGTCAGCATGAGCATGGGCGCCGCATTGAAGGCGGAACGCGCCTTGCAGATGGTGAGACACGTGATTGCGATTGAAGTGTTGTGCGCGTGCCAGGCGATCGACTTGCTCGCGCCGCTCGAAAGCTCGCGCGCGTTGATGAGCGCGCATCGCGCGGTGCGCAAAGCCGTGCCAACGCTCGTTGACGACCGTCCGCCGGCACCGGACATCGATTCGATCACGGAATTGATCCGCACCGGAGCGCTTGAGTACGCGACCGGCATCGTTGTCAACTGATTTTCATTTTTACTTTCTGTTGACAAGCGGAGCACCACTCTTTAGTTTCTTATCTTCGCGATCCGCTCCCGCGGATCGCAGTACAGCAGATGACGACGATTGCTCGTTCGCATCGCGCCCCTCGCGGCACGTCGCTCACGTGCCTCGGCTGGCCACAGGAAGCCGCGCTGCGAATGTTGATGAACAATCTCGATCCTGAAGTTGCCGAGCGCCCCGAGGATCTGATCGTGTACGGCGGCACCGGCAAGGCGGCGCGATCCTGGGAAGCCTTCGATGCGATCGTGCGATCGCTGCGATCCCTGGCCCACGACGAAACCCTGATCGTCCAGTCCGGCAAACCGGTCGGCGTGTTCCGCACGCACGCCGGCGCGCCGCGCGTGCTGATTGCCAATGCCAACCTGGTGCCGAAATGGGCGACGTGGGAGACCTTCCGGGACCTCGAGGACCGCGGCCTCACGATGTACGGCCAGATGACGGCCGGCAGTTGGATCTATATCGGCTCGCAGGGCATCCTGCAGGGCACCTACGAGACACTGGCGGCCCTGGCCCGGCGGCATTTCCAGGGCACGCTTTCCGGGCGCATCGTCGCCACGGCCGGACTCGGGGGGATGGGCGGGGCCCAGCCACTGGCGATCACGATGAATGGCGGGGTCGCGCTGGTCGTCGAGGTCGATCCGGCCAGGATTGAGAAGCGGCTGGCCACCGGTTACCTGGACGAAAGCGCAATCGATGTCGCCGACGCGGTCGCACGAGCCCAGCGCTACGCTGCCGGCGGTGTGGCGCGCTCGATTGGCCTGCTTGGCAACGCCGCCGAGGTGTGGCCGGCGCTCGTGTCGGACGGTTTCCTGCCGGACGTGGTGACTGATCAGACCTCGGCCCACGATCCGCTGGTTGGCTATGTTCCTGACGGCCTGTCGCTCGCCGACGCGGCGCGGTTGCGCGACGCCGATGCGGCGGAGTACGAGCGGCGCTCCGTCGCCGCCATGGGGCGGCACGTCACGGCGATGCGCGCGTGGCAGCAACGCGGCGCGATCGTGTTCGACTACGGCAACAACATCCGCGCGCAAGCGGTCAAGGCCGGCGTCGCCGACGCGTTCGAGATCCCGGGCTTCGTGCCCGAGTACATCCGTCCCCTCTTCTGCGAAGGCAAGGGGCCGTTCCGCTGGGTGGCGTTGTCGGGCGAGGCGGAGGACATTCGCGTCACCGATCGCGCGGCGCTCGAGATGTTCCCCGACGACGATGGCCTGTGCCGGTGGATTCACCTGGCGCAGGACCGCGTGCCGTTCCAGGGACTGCCGGCGCGGATCTGCTGGCTTGGCTACGGCGATCGCGCGCGGTTTGGCTTGAAGCTCAATCAACTGGTGCGCGACGGCGCGGTCACGGCGCCGATCGTGATCGGCCGCGATCACCTCGATACCGGATCGGTGGCGTCGCCCAACCGCGAGACCGAAGGCATGCGCGACGGCAGCGATGCAATCGCCGACTGGCCGATCCTGAACGCGCTGCTCAACGCCTCGGCCGGCGCAACCTGGGTCTCGCTGCATCACGGCGGCGGCGTCGGCATCGGCTACTCGATTCACGCCGGGATGGTGATCGTGGCGGACGGCACGCGCGAGGCCGACGAGCGGCTGCAGCGCGTGCTGACGTGCGATCCGGGCATGGGCGTGGTGCGGCACGCCGATGCGGGTTATCCCGAAGCGATCAGCACCGCGCGACAGCACGGAGTACGTATTCCCATGCAGGAGACGAGCCGATGATGGCTCCGCACGCCGGGCTCGAACGCCGCGTCCTGGCCGCCCTCGATGCCACCCCCGCGCGGATTCCCGTCGTGATCGGCGGCTGCGGCACCGGCCGCACCACGCTCCTGCACGCGCTGGCCGATCGCATGGGCCGCGAACAGTGTCAGTACGTGGATGTCGAGCGCGCCGCGAGCACGCCGGAACGGTTTCAGCAGGCGCTCGCCGCCTCGTCGCCGTTCACGCTGAACGGGCAGGCCGCCGCCGCGCCGCACGACACCGCGCCGTCGGCGCGGGCCGCGTTCGATCGCTCGCTCGGCTTGCTCGGTTGCGCGCGCGCCGCCGGCGATCGCCCCGCGACGTTCCTGCTCGACGAAGCGCTCGAGCTGCGGACCTTCGAAAGCTTTCCCGGCCTGCGGCACGTGTTGCGCGAGACGCTGCATGCGATGGCGGAGAGCGGCAACCGCTTCGTGATGACCAGCCGCTATGTCGCGCGCGCGCATCGCTGGCTGCGCGACGGCCACGCCCGCTTCGAGGTGATCCACCTGCCGGCGCTCAGCGCGGCGGAAGTCACGGCGATGCTGCCGCCGATGGGCGACACCCCGGTCGAAGATCGGGAGTACCTCGGGCGCGCGATCCAGGCGCTGGCCGACGGCCGCGCCGCCTACGTCCGCGCGCTCGGCGATGCCACCTCCGCGATCAGCGGCCGCGGCGGCGATCCGATCAGCGCGCTCACGGCGCTGCTGACCGGCGAGGGCGCGCTGGCGGCGTGGTGCTGCCATCGCTACGAGCTGCGGCTGCACAAGGCGCGCGGCTACGGCGCGCTCAAGGCGATTCTCGAGATCCTCGGCGACGAAGAGCCACTGACGCTCACCGAGATCGCGCAGCACCTGCACCGCACGCCGGGCTCGACCAAGGACTACCTGTCGTGGCTCGAGGATGTCGATCTGATCGTGTCGCGCCAGAAGCGCTACAGCTTCGCCGATCCGCTGACGCGCCTCTGGGTGCGGCTGCACTGCCGTCCGGTGCCGCCGTCGGTCGACGAGGTCGCGCGCGAGGTGCAGGCCTATGCGATGGCGCGGCTGCCGCAGGCGCAGGCCCAGGCCGACCCGGGTCTCGCGCTGGCCGGCGCCGGCGCGGGCGATCGCAAGGACTGGGGCATTATTGAGATCGACTAGTTAGTTGAAAGTTGACAGTTGAAAGTTATGTGCCGCAACATCAAGACGCTGTTCAATTTCGATCCGCCGGCCAGCGACGAAGAAATCCACGCCTCGGCGCTGCAGTTTGTCCGCAAGCTGAGTGGCTTTAACGCGCCGTCCAAAGCGAACGAGGCCGCGTTCAACAAAGCGGTGGAGGATGTCAGCGCGGTTGCGCGTGAGTTGATCGACTCGTTGACCACGACGGCCGAGCCGAAGGATCGTGACATCGAAGCGGCCAAAGCCAAGGCGCGAGCCGCCGAACGTTACGCCTGATCATCGAGTGTCGCGAGCGCGCGCCGCGCGCCTTCCTGCTCCGCTTCCTTCTTGGTTCGCCCCATGCCCTGGGCGAGGATCTCGCCCCCCACCACCACTTCGACGTGAAACAGCTTGCGATGGTCGGGGCCCGCTTCGGCCGCGACGCGGTACGCCGGCAGCGGCCGGCCCAGGCTCTGCAGCCGCTCCTGCAGCCGCGACTTGTGATCGCGCCCGAAGTAATCGGGCTGCCGCGCGTCTTCGATGCCGCCCGCCAGCTCCGTCATCAAGAACGCGCGCGCCGGCTCGATGCCGCCATCCAGGTAGATCGCGGCAATCAGCGCCTCGCACGTATCCGCGAGCAGCGCATGCTTGCGGCGGCCGCCCGTCTTCTCTTCGCCGCGGCCGAGGATCATGTGATCGCCGAGCCCGAGGTGGTCGGCCATCTCGGCGAGGCAGGCGGTCGACACCAGGTTGGCCTTGATCTTCGACTTCTGCCCTTCCGAGTAGGTCGGAAACGCGCGAAACAGCGCTTCGCTCACGACCAGGCCCAGCACCGCGTCGCCGAGGAACTCGAGCGATTCGTTGTCGGTGACACCGCCGCTCGGATCTTCGTGCGCCTTGGACTTGTGCGTCAGCGCGTGCTCGAGCAGCCCGCGATCGCGGAAGCGGTAGCCGATCCGCGCCTCGAGCGCGTCGAACTCCTGCGGCAGCGGCACGACGATGCCGCCGCCGCCCACCTGTTCGCGATGGCTGTCGATGATGCGGACGGCTTGCGCCGCGTCTTCTTCGCGCACCGAGATCTGGGTCTCGCCGAGCGGCGTCGCCGAGAACGGCAGCACCGGGCTCGGGCCCGCGGTGCGCAGCGTCTCGACGCCGTGGCTGTCGAGCAGCGCCTCGACGACGTTCGCTTCGATGTCGGACTTGGTGCGGAAGATCACCGCGAGGCCGGGTGTCGTCATACCGGCGCACCGGGGCTGAGCGAGGCGGACTCCCGCTCGAGCGGCAGTGGCGTGGCCGGCTCGATCTTCATGAAGATCATCGTCATGTCGTCGTGCTGATCGGCGGCGCCGGCAAACGCCCGCAGCTCGGCGAGCACGTAGGAGCGCAGCTGATCGAACGGCAGGTGCGCGTACTGCTCGATGACCTGGGCGAGGCGCGCCTCGCCGAAGCAATCGAACGCCTCGTTCTTCGTCTCCGAGATGCCGTCGGTGAACCACACCACGAGATCGCCGGGCGCGAGCGTGATCGTCTGCTCCTTCAGCAACGACTCGAACAGCGTGCCGTCGTCGATGTTGAGGCCGACGACGAGGCCGTCGGGCGTGAGCAGGCGGGCCTTGCGCATGCCCGCGGGCCGGTCGGCCGGCACGTGGATCAGCGGACAGTGCCCGGCGCGCGCGAACGTCATCTCGCCACGCTCGACGTCGACCACGCCGTAGCTCATGGTGATGAAGCTGCGATCGTCGAGATTGGCCGACACCACTTTGTTGACCGCGCAAAGAAACTCCCTGGGCTCGTGATGCAGCCGCGCCAGCGACTGCACGATCACCTTCAGCTGCGCCATGTAGAGGCCGGCCGCGAGGCCCTTGCCCGAGACGTCCGCGATCAGCAGGCCCACCATCGAGTCGGTGATCGGCAGCACGTCGTAGTAGTCGCCGGCGACTTCGCGCGCCGGCTCGCAAAACGCGTTCAGCGCCATGCCGGTGACGTGGAACGGGCCGCTCGGCAGCAGCTTCTGCTGGATCTCGCGGGCGGCGAACATCTCCTGCTCCATGCGGCCTTTCTCGGCCATCTCACCCAGCAGCGTCGTCACCTCGCCGGTCATGAGGTTGAACGATTCGGCGAGCTCGCCCAGCTGGTCGCGCGCCCGCACCGGAATCTGGTGGCCGAAGTCGCCGGCGCGCGCGTGTTGCGTGCCGGTGAACAGGTCGTGCACGGCACCGGTGATCTGCCGCGCCAGCACGACGCCGATCACCAGCGCGACGAACTGGATGATCAGGAACAGCGTGCCGACCATCGCCAGCACCGCGAGCAGCAGCTGGCCGAAGTTCATGCCGCCCAGGCCGCTCTGCGACACCACCGAGATGCGGTTGTAAATCTCCCACATGTTGATCACGATGGCGACCGACGCGCTGGCCGGCTCGCCGGTATTCCAGTCGTGGTAGTCGAGAAACACCACCCAGCGCTGCGACGCCAGCGACAGGGTCGGACCGCCGGGATCGCTGTCGGCGGGCCGCTCCTCGACGGGGCGGCCGAGCACGAGCGGCCGGCCGCGCTCCTGGAGCGCCGCCACTTCGCCCATCCGGATGCCGGTCTCCTCCTGGATGCGGCGCTCGATCTCCACCGACAGCGGCATGTCGAACACCACCGCCCAGCTCGGGGTCGGCGATTCGGGATACGCCACGGCCCGCATCACCAGGCGCGTCCGCGCCTCATCGGGCGCGATGGTCTCTGACGGCGGCAAATCGTAGGCGACGATGCCGCTGAAGCCGTCGCAGCCGATCCACTTGGGCAGGCGGTCCGGCGGATCGAGGTGGGCCCACGGGCCGGCATGCGCCGGCAGCGCCGCGGGCAGCGTCGTCGGCACGCGCGCGGCGCGCGCCGGTTCGACTTCGCAGGTCAGCCCGTCGACGGGCACGACCGCGATCGACACGAAGGGATAGCGCGTGGCCATCGCCTGCTGCCGGCGCTCCATCGTGTCGAGCAGCGCCTCGGTCGTGATGCTGCGCTGCGCTTCGAGCACCGCGGTCTGCGCGAGGAAGCGCGCCTGGTCGGTCAGTGATCGCACGCGCGACTGCACCAGGTACGAGCTGACGTTGAACAGCAGGATCAACCCGGCAAGCAGGAAGAAGGTGATCACGAGCATTGCCGGCACCACGCCGACGAAGACGTATGAAAGAATCAGCTTGCGGCGGACCCGCCACAGCAGCCGGCGCTTGGCCCACACGCCGAGGCGGCTGATGCCGTACGCGGCGGCAAAGAGCAGCGCGAGGCTGCCGACCATGTCGACCGCTTCGATCGGCGACGGGAGTACCGAGAACAAGGTGACCGGCCACGTGATGGCCTTGATCGCCAACCCGAGCACCAGCGCGCGGCCCGGCACCGTGTGGAGCAGCCACGTGCGCCACGTGCGCCACCGCGACGGCGTCTCGCCGGGCAGTAACGCAAGGGGACGGTTGGGTTCGGTCATGGGGCGCGTGGGCGGCGCGGCGCCGGAAGGCGCGCCGTAATTGCGCGCGAAAATAATATCAGAGTATGGTTAAGCCACCGGCCTCATGAAACTCAACGACAACGCACGCTTCAGTACGATTTGCATTCACGCCGGGCAGGAGCCTGACCCGGCCACCGGCGCCATCATCACGCCGATCTACCAGACCTCGACCTACGTGCAGGACGGCCTCGGCCAGCCGCACGCCGGGTTCGAGTACGGCCGCACCCAGAACCCGACACGCATGGCGCTCGAGCGCAACATCGCCGCCATCGAGGCCGGCACCGCCGCGTTTGCCTTCGCCTCGGGCATGGCGGCGATCGACGCCATCCTGACGCGGCTGCAGTCGGGCGACCACGTCGTGGTCAGCGACAACACCTATGGCGGCACGTTCCGGCTGTTCGAGCGCGTGCGCCGCAAGTTCGGCCTCGAGTTCTCCTACGTCGACACCTCGAAGCCCGAGCTGATTGGTCCGGCGCTCAAGGCCAACACCAAATACCTGTTCATCGAGACGCCGACCAATCCGATGCTGCATATCACCGACATCCGGTGCGCGAGCAACATCGCCCACGAGAAGAACGTGCGCGTGGTCGTCGATAACACCTTCGCGAGTCCCTACATCCAGCGCCCGCTCACGCTCGGCGCCGATCTCGTCGTGCACAGCACCACCAAGTTCCTCAACGGCCACAGCGACAGCGTCGGCGGCGTCGTGATCCTCAAGCACGACGATGACGTGGAGTGGATGAAGTTCGTGCAAAACGCCGCGGGCGCGATTCTCGGACCGATGGATTCGTGGCTCATCCTGCGCGGCACCAAGACCATGACGATCCGCATGGAGCGGACCAACGACAACGCGCAGGTGATCGCCGAGTACCTCGAGGCGCACCCGAAGGTGCAGCGCACGATCTATCCGGGATTGCCGTCGCATCCGCATTACCAGCTGGCGCGCAAGCAGATGAACGGCTTCGGCGGGTTGATCTCGTTCGACGTCGGCTCGCTCGACGCGGCGAGGCGCGTGCTCAATAACCTGAAACTGATGGCGCTGGCCGAGAGCCTCGGCGGCGTGGAGACGTTGATCTCCCACCCGGCGATCATGACGCACGCGTCGGTGCCCGCCGATCGGCGGGCCGCCCTGGGGATTACCGACGGCCTGGTTCGAATCTCGGTCGGGATCGAAGACGTCGAAGACTTGCAGGCCGATCTCGAACAAGCGTTGGCGGGCCTGTAGGGCTTGAGGCTTGGGACCTGATACCGACTTCATCATCGTCCTGACCACCTTTCCGGTTGCTGGCGACGCGGAGGAATTCGCGTCGCAATTGATCACCGAGCGCCTGGCGGCGTGCGTCAGCATCTTGCCGATCCGCTCGGTTTATCGCTGGCAAGGGGCGATCGAAAGCAGCGACGAGCGTCAACTGCTGATCAAAACGACGACGGCTCGCTTGCCGGACCTCGAGATCCGGATCAAGGCGCTTCACCCGTACGACCTTCCTGAATTCCTGGTCATTCCCGTCACGGCCGGAAGCCGAGCCTATCTTTCCTGGGTGGCCGACGTTACGGCGTAACCCGGCCCCAGGACAGGGGACGGTAGCGGACCTGTCCCCAATCATCCCAAACAGTGATTTTCGTGACCTGGCCCCAATCATCCCTTTGGCCCGTAAACCCGTAAAAGCGTAAAAACAGTTGCATGTGTAAATGTCTTGATGTAAAACTGTGCAGACGTATTACCGGGTTGATGTCTTGCCGTTGTGCCGTCTGAGTGGATAGACTGCACACCGTAGTGGCGGCAAAGCGCACTGACAGCGACACGGTAAAAACGACCGTCGAGCTCCCGGGGGAGCTCTGGCGGGCCGCGAAGATCAGGGCCATGGACGAACGGGCCGATCTTCGAACGGTGCTGATTCGCGCGCTCGAGGAGTACCTGCGCGACAGCGAACCGCAACGGCCCGCGCGCACCACGTCGCGAAGCCGATGACCGATCACGACGACACCCAGCCGCCGCCCCCTGCCGCCGCCCCCCCGAAGGCGACCCTCGCCAGCCGGGGCCGCCGGCTGCTCCGCCACGCCCTCGTCTTCATCACCGTGGTCATCGTCGTCGACGCCATCGCGGGCGAAAAAGGCCTGCTCGCACTGTTGCACGCCCGCCGCCAGTACTCGGCGCTCGAACGCTCGCTCGAGCGCGCCCGCGCCGACAACGCCGGGCTGCGCGACCTGGCGCGGCGGTTGCGCGAAGACCCCAAGGCCATCGAAGAACAGGCGCGCCGCGAGCTCGGCTTGATCAAGCCGGGCGAGACGCTGTTTATTATCAAGGACGTCGAAAAAACACCTTAGAGGCTTGGGGCTTGGGGCCTGGCGGTATACGCTTGTCTTTCTCACACCAGTGTTGAGGAGGACTCATGGCACGTCAGGCAGAAGCGGAATGGAAAGGCGATCTCAAGGGCGGCACCGGCCGCGTCAAGCTCGGTAGCGGCGCATACGAGGGCAACTACTCGTTCGCCACGCGCTTCGAGAACGGCAAGGGCGCGAATCCTGAAGAGTTAATCGGCGCGGCGCACGCCGGCTGTTTTTCCATGGCGCTGGCCAACTCCCTCGCGACCGCCGGCTTCACCGCCACCAGCATTCACACCAACGCCGACGTGCATCTCGGCAAAGACGACAAGGGCTTCCTGATCAACATGATCGAGCTCACGGTCAACGCCGACGTTCCGAAGGTGGACGAGGCGACGTTCCAGCAACACGTCGAGAAAACCAAGGTCGGCTGCATCATCTCGCGCGCGCTGGCCTCCGTGCCCACCACGGTGAAGGCCACGCTGAAAAAGTAGACGGGCGCCGATCCGACAGTGACCACTGTTCGGCTGATTCACTGGAACGAAGCCGAAGGCCTCGAGCGGCAGAAGCAGCTCGAGGCGCTCGGCTTCGACGCCTGTTTCGATTTCGGCGGCGGCGCGGTCGTGATGCGCGAGCTCAAGGCCGGCTCGCTTGATGCGGTCGTGATCGACTTGTCGCGGCTGCCGTCGCAAGGCCGCGAAATCGCCCGCTCGATTCGGAGCTCCAAAGCCACTCGGCACGTGCCGCTGGTGTTCGTCGACGGCGCGCCCGACAGGGTCGCGGCGACGAGGGCCCTTCTGCCCGATGCGACCTACACCACGTGGGCACGACTGAAGACGGCGCTGCTCAAGGCGATCGCCAGGCCCGTCAAGGACCCGGTGGTGCCCGGCGACCTGATGTCGGCCAAGCCGACCGTCGCAAAGCTGGGCGTCAAGCCCGGCAACCGGGTGGCGGTGCTCGCGTCGCCCAAGGGCTTCGTCGACACGTTGAAGCCGTTGCCGGCCAAGGTCACGTTCACGGCGCGCGCCGACAAATCGGCCGACCTCTTTCTCTGTTTCGTGCGCTCGGCGCGCGAGCTGAACGCGCACCTGCTCACGCTGCGAGATGCCGTCGAGCGCCAGACCATCTGGATGATCTGGCCGAAGAAAGCCTCGGGCATCATCTCCGACCTGGACGGCAACGTCGTGCGCGAAACCGGCCTCGCCACCGGGTGGGTCGACTTCAAGGTGTGCTCGGTCGACGACACCTGGTCCGGCCTCGCATTCAAACGCAGACGGTAGCCAACCGTGGCCGGCGGGCGGCCGTCTAAGGCGACCATGGGATGGATCTCTTCGCTCGGACGGGAGCTGCGCTTTGCGCTCCGGCAGATG
>JANOZI010000020.1:0-2455 GCA_031429375.1 Acidobacteriota bacterium
CTCCCGACAAGAAGTGCCCTCCCGGCTAGAGGTGCCCTCCCGTCAGTATCAGGCGCCTTTCCCGTGAATATCAAGCCGAGAGCCAGCCGCCGATGGTTTGAATGAGCAGCCATGCGTTGAGCGAACCGATGATGATGGCGACCGTCCACGCCACCGCGGTCAGCCAGGTCGGGTTGACGAACACCCCCATCCGCGCCTTGTCGCTGGTGAAGATGACGAGCGGGAACACCGCGAATGACAACTGCAGGCTCAACACCACCTGGCTCCCGACGAGCAGGGCACCGGTGCTGCTTTCGCCGAACCACACGATGGTGATGAGCGCGGGCACGAGCGCCAGCAGGCGCGTGACCAGCCGGCGCATCCACGGCCGCAGGCGGATGTGCAGGAAGCCTTCCATCACGATCTGGCCCGCAAGCGTCGCGGTCAGTGTTGAGGCCTGGCCCGACGCCAGTAGCGCCACCGCGAACAGGGTGCTCGCCCCGGCTACGCCAAGCAGCGGCGAGAGCAGCTGATACGCGTCGCGGATGTCGCCGACATCGTAACGGCCGGCCTGGTGGAAGACCGCCGCCGCCACCACGAGAATCGCGCCATTCACGAAGAACGCCATCGACAGCGCCGCGGTGGAATCGATGGTGGCGTACCTGATCGCCTGCCGCTTGTCGACCTCGCCGTCGCCCCACGCCCGCGTCTGAACGATTGAAGAATGCAGGTAGAGGTTGTGCGGCATCACCGTCGCGCCGAGGATGCCCATCGCGAGGTACAACATCTGCGGATTCGTCACGATCTGCGTCGTGGGTATGAGCCCGAGCGCGAGCGCGCCGAAATCAGGACGCGACATCAACAGCTGCGCGCCGAAGCACACGGCGATGGTGGCGACGAGCGTGACAATGATCGCTTCGGTATAGCGGAAGCCCTTGTTCTGCAACACCAGCAGCAGCAGCACGTCGAGCGTCGTCAGGCAGACGCCCACCGCCATCGGGATGCCGAACAGCAGGTTGAGCGCCAGGGCGCTACCCAGCAGCTCCGCCAGGTCGCACGCGACGATTGCAATCTCACACAGGACCCACAAGGCGATCGCGACCGGCGTCGAGTAATAGTCGCGGCACGCTTGCGCCAGGTCGCGGCCGGTGGCGACGCCCAGCCGCACACACAGCGCCTGCAGCAGGATGGCCATCAGGTTCGAGATCAGAATGACGCTGAGGAGCGCGTAGCCAAACTTCGACCCGCCGGCGATGTCGGTGGCCCAGTTGCCGGGGTCCATGTAACCGACCGAGACGAGGTACCCCGGTCCGAGAAACGACAGCAATCGCCGCCACGGCTTGCCATCAAGGGGCACCGCAATGGAACGGTAAACCTCGGGGAGCGAAGGGACCTTCACCGTGACGGCGGTCTGCTCGATAGGCGCTGGGGCAGTCACGAGATTTTGAATAATCAAAATTATAAGCCAGCATGACACTAAGAATCAAGCCGGCTGTTTCCAACCTTTGCTAAGATGTTGAAATAACAATGCTTCCGTCCAGTACGGTCGAGAACTACCTGAAGGCGATCTACGTCGGCGAGACCCATTTGGTGGGCGGGCAGAAACTCGTGCCGATGGGTCAACTCGCCTCGGCGCTGGGGATTGCCCCGGGCACCGCCACCACGATGGTAAAGGCGCTGGCCGAGTCCGGGTTGGCGGTCTACGAGCCGTACAACGGCGTGCGCCTGACGTCAGCCGGCGAAAAGCTCGCGGCGCGCGTGTTGCGACGCCACCGCTTGATGGAATTGTTCCTGGTGCAGGTGATGGGCATGCGCTGGGACGAAGTCCACGATGATGCGGAGCAGTTGGAGCACGTGGTGTCGGATCGGCTGGTGGAGCGCATCGACGAAATGCTGGGCCATCCGGAAGTGGATCCGCATGGCGATCCCATTCCGACGGCCGAGGGCAAACTTGCCGCGCGCCCGCTGGATACGCTGCTGACCTGCCCGCTGCATACGCGCGTCACGGTGGCGCGCGTCACCGACCAGGATGCGGCCTTCCTGCGCTTCCTCGAGAGCCATCACCTCAAGCCCGGCCAGACGATCGAAGTCGAAGCGCGCGACGAAGTGTCGGATGCCGTGCTGCTGAAAGGCCGCGACGATGCGCGCATGACCATCGGCGCGCGGGCCGCATCCAAGCTGTTAGTGCAAGCTTCGTAGATCACGTACCAGCCACCGAGACGCAGAGACATAGAGCTGCAATTCGCTGGCGTCGCTTTGCGACGCGGGTCCGACGAAGTAGTCGAAACAATGAGTTCCTGAGCGATCAAGGGGAACTCATTTTGTTCGACTACTTCATCGGACCTGAGCCGGCCTTCGGAACACAATCAGTCCGAAGGCCGGCGCCAGCGAACTCACATCTCTGGGTCTCTGTGACTCTGTGGCCCGGGGATGCCAGCAAGAATCACCCACAGCTCTCGGGCGTGATCAACCACAT
>JANOZI010000021.1:0-8135 GCA_031429375.1 Acidobacteriota bacterium
AGGGCGAGGCCGTGGAGCTGTTCGGCCGCCGTGCCCGCGCGGCCCACCAGGGCTTTGCACCGGACGCGCAGGACCGCGCGGCCATCGACAGAACCTGTCGAACGTGGAGAACCTGACGAACCCGACGAACCTGTCAGTAATCCATACCGACGACGCGCCCCTGGGCATCGACGTCCAGCTTCTGCGCCTGCGGCACCTTACCGAGCCCCGGCATCAGCATCATGCTGCCGGCGATCGCGACCACGAAGCCCGCGCCGGCCGACAACGAGACATCGCTCACCGTCAGCGTCCAACCCGACGGCGCGCCGGCCTGTTTGGGGTCGTCGGTGAACGAGTACTGCGTCTTGGCAATGCAGACCGGCATGCGGCCGTAGCCAAGCGCCTCGAATCGGGCGAGCCGCGACTTCGCGCCCGGCTTGAACGAAACGCTGGCGGCGCCGTAGACCTTGGTGGCGACCGTCGTGATCTTGTCCTCGAGGCTCTGCTCTGCCGAGTAAACCGGCGTCACCAGCGCCGGATCGGACGAGGCCGCGGCCGCCACGATCTTCTCCGCCAGGGCCGTCATTCCGTCGCCACCCTTGGCATAACCTTCGCTCAGCGCCGCATCGGCGCCGATCGATCGGCAGTAGCTCAACACGCGATCGAGATCCGCGGCGGTGTCGTCGGGGAAGCGATTGAGCGCGATCACCGCGGGTACACCCCACCGCTTGATGTTATCGAGGTGGCGGTCGAGGTTGGGGAAACCGGACTCGACAGGACCATCCGGCGATCCGCCCTGCGCGCGCAGCGCCTTCAACGTGACGATCACCGCGGCCGCCGATGGCACGTGCCCACACATCGGCATCACGAGATCGAAGAACTTCTCCGCGCCGAGGTCGGCCGCAAAGCCGGTTTCGTTGACGACGTAATCGCACAAGTGCAGGCCGAGGCGCTGCGCCAGCACGCTGCTGGTGCCGTGGGCGATGTTGGCGAAGGGCCCGCAGTGGACGATCGCCGGGGCACCCTCGATCGTCTGCACGAGGTTGGGCAGAATCGCCTCGTTCAACAGCACCATCATCGGGCCGACGGCCTTCAAGTCGCCGGCAGTGACCGGCGTGCCGTCGTAGCCGAAGCCGACGACGATGCGGCCGAGCCGCGCCCGCAGGTCTTCGCGGCTCTCCGCGAGGGCGAGAATCGCCATGATCTCGGAGGCGGCGGTGATCACGAATCCGGTTTCACGTGCCGGGCCGCTTTCGCGTCCGCCGAGACCGGTCGCAATGCGGCGGAGCGCGCGATCGTTCATGTCCATCACCCGCGGCCACTGGATCTCTTTCAGATCGATCCGCAGGTCGTTGCCGAAATGCAAATGCGTATCGAGCAACGCCGCCAGCAGGTTGTGCGCGGTCGTGATGGCGTGGAAGTCGCCCGTGAAGTGCAGGTTGATCTTGTCGATCGGCTCGAGCGACGCCCTGCCGCCGCCGGTCGCGCCGCCCTTCATGCCGAACACCGGTCCGAGCGACGGTTCGCGCAGCGCCGCCACGGCGTGGTGTCCGAGCTTCACCAGGCCCTGGGTCAGGCCGATGGTGTTCACGGTCTTGCCCTCGCCGCTCGTGGTCGGGGTGATGGCGGTCACGAGAATCAGCTTGCCTCGACGTTCAGGAAAGCGGTCGAGCGCCTCGAGGCGGATCTTCGCGATGGCGCGGCCGCAAGGTTCGAGCAGGTCCCCGGTCAGGCCGAGACGATTGGCAATGTCGGTAATGGGAAGCATGTTGGCCGAGACATTTTAGTTGAGGCCCATGCCAACGTTTTTTGGAATCGAACCGTCTGATACTCTGACTATCTAGGTAATGTCCTTATGGGCCGAAATCCCGTCGACTATATTCACGGCACGCTCGAGACGCTGATTCTCAAGACCCTCACCGGCGGGCCGATGCATGGCTATGCGATCGCGAAGTGGATTGAAGACGCCACGGACGAGGCGCTGGCGGTGGAGGAAGGGTCGCTGTATCCGGCGCTCTACCGCATGGAGAAAAAGGGCTGGCTCGACGCCGAGTGGGGCACGTCCGAGCTCGGCCGCCGCGCCAAGTTCTACCGGCTGACGCGGGCCGGGCGCCAGCAACTGGCCAGCGATACGGCGGCGTGGACCGCGTTCTCGATCGCTGTGAGCCGCGTGTTGATCAAGGGGTAAGGCATGGCGATTCGACAGCGCTTTCGCTCGTTATTGTGGCGCGTTCCGGTCGATCAGGAAGTGCGCGACGAGCTCGCCCATCATCTCGAATTGCGGACGCAGGAACTGATCGCGCGGGGCCTCGCGCCGGCTGAAGCCCGCGCCGAAGCCGAGCGCCGCCTCGAAGCCGGCCGGGTCGCCACCGAGCTGAAACGGCTGGGCCGCGACCGCAACGACGCGTGGGCGCGGCGCGAATGGCTCGACGAGTTGCGACAGGATCTGTCGTTTGCATTCCGTCAGTGCCGCTCCCGACCAGGTTTTGCGATCGCCGCGGTGCTCACGCTCGCGCTGGGCCTGGGCGCGACGACCTCGATCTTCAGCGTCGTGCACGCGGTGGTCCTGAAGCCGTACGCCTATCCCGATCCGGATCGCGTGCTGATCACCTTCTCGATGTTCCGCGGCAATCGCGGCAGCTGGTCGGTCGGCAACTACAACTATTTCAACCAGAGGCTGACCACGACGTCGCACTTCGCCGCGGCAGCGACCGCGAGCTTCAACCTCGCAGACGAGGGCCAGGCCGAGCGCGTGCTGGGCCGCCGCGTGACGTGGACCTTCTTTCCGCTGTTCGGTATCCAGCCCGCGTATGGACGCACATTCACCGCGGCTGAGGATCAGCCCGGCAAGACCACGGTCGTCGTGCTGAGCGATACGCTGTGGCGGCGGCGCTTCAACGCCGACCGGTCGCTGGTCGGGCGCACGATCCGGATGAACGGCGAGAGTTACGACGTGGTGGGCGTGATGCCGCCGGAATTTGAAGACATTGGTGACCCGTCTGAAGCCTGGATCCCAATCGGGTTTACGCCCTCGCAGCTGGCCATGTTCGACGAGTTCTACATGACGGCGTACGCGCGAATGAAACCCGGCGTGACGCTGGCGCAGGCCGGTGATGAATTCGCCCGGGTCGCAAAGACCCTGTCAGTGGATCATCCAGAGCTCAATCGCGACCGCGAGGCGCAGGTTGACCGGCTGAGCACGGTGCTGATCGGCGACTATCGCCTGCGACTGTTCGTGCTGCTGGCAGCGGTCGCGCTCGTCTTGATCATCGCGTGCGGCAATGTCGCGAACCTGCTGTTGGCCCGGCTCGCCGCGCGGTCGCGCGAGCTGGCCATCCGCGCCGCGATTGGCGCCGGGCGCGGACGCATCGTTCGACAGGTCCTGACCGAAAGCCTGGTGCTCGCGCTTTTTGGCGGCATGGCCGGAGTGATCCTGGCGTGGTGGGCGCTGCCGGTGCTGGTGGCATCGGCGCCAGACGGCGTGCCGCGGCTTTCGACGACGACCCTGAATGGGCCGGTGCTGGCCGCTGCCGCCGGATTGGTGATGCTGAGCGCGTTCTTTGTCGGACTACTGCCGGCTTGGCAGGCGACACGCCGGACATCGCTCAGCGCAGATCTTGGCGACGGCAAAGGCGCGCTGAGCGGCTCGCTCAAGCCGTGGATGCGGCAAGCGCTGATCGGCGCGCAGGCCGCGCTCGTCATGATCGTGTTGTCGGGCGCGGCACTACTGGTTCGCAGCTCGATCAACCTGCAACAGGAACCGATCGGGTTCAATACCAGCGGCGTCCTGACCGCGCGGATCGCGTTGCCTGCGGCGCAATACGGCACACCCGAGCGCGCGCGCGAAGCGTTTCGCCAGGTGCTGGAGGGCGTGCAGGCCGCGCCGGGCGTGAAGGTAGCAAGCATCGATTCACAAGCGCCGCTCGTCGGCGCCGGCGGTTCCAACGGGCTGATGCCGGATGGCAGGCCGTTCGCCTCCGACCGGATCCTGAGCGATTCACACTTCGTGACCCCGGACTATTTTCAGACGCTGCAGATTCCCCTGAAGGCGGGGCGCGTGTTCACCGAGGCGGACATTCGCCAGGCGCCACTGGTGATGGTGATCAACGAAACGCTCGCACGGGCGGCGTACGGCACCGACAATCCGATCGGCAAGCGGATGGCCTGCTGCGAGGGATCGCCGGACAACCCGGCCTGGAAGACGGTGGTTGGCGTGGTGGCCGACATCAAGCCGCGCGGGCCCGCGGAACCGGCCAGGCCGGAGTTCTACCTGCCGATCAATCAGATCCCCGACGTGGCGTGGACGTGGTTTGGCCGGACGCTGACAGTGATGGCGCGCGGCGACGACACCGCGGCATTGGCCGGCGCGATTCGCGAGTCGGTGCGCAGGGTCGACAGCAGCCTGCCGGTGTTCGCCATTCGCATGCTGGATGAAGGCCTGAGCCGCACGATGGCGCAGGCGCGATTCAACACGCTGTTGATGACGCTGCTGGCGCTCACCGGACTGGTGCTGTCGGCGCTGGGGATCTACAGCGTGATTGCCTGGCTCGTCGCGCAACGGACCCGCGAGATCGGCGTGCGCATGGCGCTCGGCGCGTCCGCGTCGAGCGTGGTGGCAATGATGAGCGCGCACGGACTGAAGCCCGTGATCGCCGGGCTGGCGATCGGCATGGGCGGCGCGATTGCCGCGACCCGGTTGCTGCAAGGGCAGTTATTCCAGGTGGGCCCGCGCGATCCGATCGCGCTCATCGGCACCGCGGCGCTCTTACTCGTCGTCGCGTCGGCCGCAGCCGCGATTCCGTCGTGGCGCGCGACGATGATCGATCCGTCAACCGCGCTCAGGGATTAGTCAGCACCGGCGACGCCGTCGCCTGCCAGTGTTCGTCCCACCGTTCGGCGGGGTGTGCGGCCAGCCACGCCCTCGAGCGCGCGAGCGGACTGTCCGGCCTGGCATTTCGTCTCGCGACCGAGACGAGCAGGTTGGCAAGGTCGCCAGGATCGCGGAACGTCACGCCTTCCTTGCCATTCGTCAACACTTCGCCGAGCACCGGCGAGTAATCGAACGCCGCGGCCGGCACACCGGGGCCGCGGAAGTCGGCGAGCTTCATCGGCAGGTCGAGGCCTGAAGACGACTGATGCAGGCAGAGCCCGAGGTCGGCCATGCCGATGCAAACGGGATAGTCGGCGGGCTCGAGCCACAACGTGCGCACGACGATGCTCTTGAAGTGGCGGCGGGCGGCGCGCGCTTCGAAGGTCTCGCGCAGCGGTCCCTTGCCGGTGAGGAGGACGGCGAGTTGTGGTGCGCGTGGGTCCTCGGGCGAAGGCGGGTCTAACTTGTCCACCGAAGCGCCTAGCGCGAAGGTGGAAGACCCGCCTCTACCTGTCAGGGTCCGGTCGGCGCGCTCGAGCGCCTCGAGCATCAGGTCGAAATCTTCGTCGGGCGTCCAGCTGGTTGGACACACGACGAGCGGGATCCGATCGGGCCCGAGGCCGAGGTTCGATGCGACCTTCGCCCACAGCGCGGCGGCATCCGCCATCGGCGGAGGCGAGAACGCCTGGGGCGGGCGATCGTACACGACGGTGGCGCGGACGCGGTACTCGCGCTGCAGCCAGTCTGCCATCGCTTGTGAGACGGCGAGATGGCCACCGGCCCGCCGCGCATAGCGCCGTTCGCTTCGCGCCAGCGCGCGCACGGCCCGGTGGCGCTCGCCCAGGCTAATCGCCGCGACGCTATGCGACAGGTTGTGCCAGTCGATCACGAGACGGGCGCCGCGCACTGTCGCGACCAGCCACGCCACGCCGAGCGTCGGCACCGCCGGCGGGTTCTGCACGAGAATCGTGTCCGGCTTCGGCACCCGCATCAACACGCGCCACAAGCGGAGGGCCTGCCGCGCGGCGCGGAACGTCGAGGCGATCACGAAGCGGCCGGTGCCGCCGCGGGCGCGCGCCGACACGGCTCGATCGGCAAGCTGGTGAACGTGAATGCGCGGGTTAGCCGACACCGCCGCAATCGGCGCGGCGCCTTCCAAACCAATCAGATCGACCTCGCCGCCGCCCTCGGCGAGCGACACCGCGTGGTACTGCATGCGCGGGCTGCGGCCCAGATCTCCGAGTACGATAACGGCGGTTCGCATCGTGTTTATCTATCTGCTGCTCGGCCTTGGAAGCGCCGTCCTGGCCGCCGTGTTGACCCCGCTGGTCGCGCGCGGTTCGCTGCTACTCGGACTGGTAGACGCCCCAGGCGGCCGGAAGGTTCATGCCGAATCGGTTCCCCGCCTCGGCGGCCTGGTCATCGTGGTGGCGTCGATGCTCGGGATGATACTCGCGCTGGCCCTCGTACCCGGGCACCCGGTCCCTGGCATTTGGACGACGCTGCGGCCTCTTCTGTTAGCGGGCGGCCTGATTTTTGTGGTCGGTCTACTGGACGACATCCGGGGCCTCGGGCCAGGCCCAAAGCTCGCCATCGAGTTGGTGGCCGCCCTGATCGTCATGACGTCGGGCCTGCTGATTCAGACGGTGACGCTGCTCGGCACGTCATGGGATCTCGGCTGGCTGGCGTGGCCGGTCACCGTTGTGTGGCTGGTTGGCATGACCAACGCCTTCAACCTGCTCGACGGCATCGACGGGCTGGCGGCGGGCATTGCCGTGATTGCGGGGGGCGCGTGCGGCGCGATCCTCATCGTACGGGGGCACCCGGCCGAAGCCATGCTGCTGGCCGCGGTGGTCGGCGCCGCGCTCGGCTTCCTGGTCTACAACTTCGCCCCGGCCTCGATCTTCCTTGGTGATTGCGGCAGCCTGTTGTTCGGGTTCATCCTCGCAGCCACGGCGATCGCCGGATGGCAGAAGGGAGCGACGGCGCTGGCGGCCGGCGTACCGCTGCTGATCTTCGCGTTGCCGATTGCGGATTCGGCCGGCACGCTGATTCGCAGGGGCATCATGCGCCACTCGGGCCCAATCTCAATTGCCTCGGTCCTGCGCCAACTCGCCGAACCCGATCGCGAGCACATTCATCACCGGCTGATGGGCCTCGGCTGGTCGACGCGGCGCACCGTCTTGATCCTCTATGCCGTGACCGGGGTGCTGTCGATGCTCGCGCTGGCGACGGCGCGCGTCGAAATGCCATGAGGCGCGTGCTGCTGGTGCAGCCGTCGCTGCAGCCGCCGGGCGGCGGCAACGGCGTGGCCGCCTGGGTGCTGCAGGCGCTGGTCGGCGAGCACGAGGTCACCGTGCTGTCGTGGACGCCGGTGGAGGTCGATCCGATCAATCGTTTTTTTGGAACGCATCTGCGGCCGGGCGACTTCGAGACGCGGCTGATGCCTCGGGGTTGGGCGCGCATCGTGGATCGTCTTCCGGTACCCGCGACGTTGATCAAGCTGGCCTTGCTGATGCGACACACGCGACGAGTGAGCGCCGGTTTCGATGTGATCTTCGGTGTGTACAACGAAACCGATTACGGCCGACGAGGCATTCAGTACATTCACTACCCCACCTACTTGCGGCCCCGGCCGGACGTCGATCTTCGGTGGTATCACCACCCGCAGCTTGCATTGCAGCTTTATTACCGGCTGGCCGACTCGGTTGCGGGGTTTTCGCTGGAGCGGTTGAAGACCAACTTGACGCTGGTGAATTCGAATTGGACCGGCGCCCATGTGCGGTCGTTGCTTGGCGTCGAGACGCGCACGCTCTATCCGCCGGTGGTCGATCCGTTGCCGCCGCCGCCCTGGGCGGAGCGGCGCGCCGGCTTTCTCGCCATCGGCCGTATCTCTCCGGAGAAGGAATACGAACGGCTGATGCGCATCCTGGCGCGCGTGCGCGAGCACCATCCCGATCTGACCCTCACCATCGTCGGCACCTGGGACCGGCACGCCCGGCGCTATTTCAAAGGCCTGACGGCACTGGCCTCGTCGCTCGGCTCGTGGATCGAGTTCCGGCAGGACGTGAGTCGCAACGAGATGCGTCAGCTGATGGCAACCCATCGCTATGGCATCCACGGCATGCGCGAAGAGCATTTCGGCATGGCGCCGGCCGAGCTCGTTCGCGCCGGACTGATCGTGTGGGTGCCGCGGGGCGGTGGGCAGATGGAGATCGTCGGCGACGAACCCGCGCTGATGTACGACACGGACGATGAGGCGTTGGCGAAGATTCTGGCCGTGATG
>JANOZI010000022.1:0-1961 GCA_031429375.1 Acidobacteriota bacterium
GGCGCCGGCGGAGGCGGCGGCGCAGGCGGCTCGGCTTCCTTGTATTCGGGCGACGACGGCTGCACCGACGGGCGCGTTTCCCACATCGTGCCGCTGCTTTGTCCGGAACGAACGTCGTCGCGAGTCGAAGGGCTCGTCGCCGCGGGTGCCGGGCGCGCTTCTTCGCGCGGCGTATTCGCAGCCGTCTGCGCCGGCGCCGGGCGGACGTCGTCACGAGTCGGACGCGCGGGCCGTACTGTCGGGTCGGGCCGTTCAGCAATCGGCGCGCGTGGCCGCGCGATCGGCGCGGGCGTGGGGCTCGACGAGGACGCGCGAGACGAGGCGGTCGGCGCGCTCGAGATGCTCGGCGTGCGCGACGGCTCCGGGCTGATGACGCCTTCTGATTCCGTCACTGGCGCCGATGTGGCCGGCGCTCCAGGTGCAGGGGCGTTGGGCGCCACTGACACTGGGGCCTCGAGCGACGAGACCTGGTTGTTGCGCGTGGCGAGGTAGGATCCGCCGGCGGCTGCCCCGAGGCACCCGAGCGCCAGACCCGCAAACACCAATTTGTTGAACTCCATCGCGAACACTCCTGCCTCTGGTTCAGCAAGGGCCGTGCCGTAGCGGGCACCCGGAATGGCTCTATTTTACGCCTGATCTCTCACGAAATGCGCTGTCGGGCTGTCCTGTTCTGTGGAAGGTGTCCCCCCGGGCCCAGTTGAAAGTTGAAAGTTGAAAGTTCAAGGGTTCAAACCAGAATAGACCCATGAAGAATCGCTATGCGGGCGCGGTTGTGGCAACGATGATGGCTGGGTCCCTCACCGTTCTGAACGCTCAGTCATCCTTCGACAAGCTCAGGATGACCCCGAGCAAGGTCGAGGGGTCAAAGCCGGCCACTCAGAAAATCGACGCCGAGTACACCGCGAAGATCAAAGAGTCGCTGCAGGATCCGCGGATCACGACCGAGCTGGTCGATCACCTGCCTGCGTCCGACACCGTGCCGACGCCGCTGAAGTTTCTTGGCCGCTACGTCGGCCAGCCGGGCGAGCTGACTTACGCCAAGGACATTCACCGCTATTACGAGCAGCTGGCGAAGGTCTCGCCGCGCGCGCGCTACTGGAAGATCGGCACCACCGAAGAGGGCCGCGACATCGTCGCGCTGGCGATTGCCGACGAGGCCACGTTAAAGAACCTCGAGAGGTACCGCGATCAGATGGCCGCGCTGACCGATCCGCGCAAGACCACCGACGCGCAGGCGCAGGCGCTGCTGAAGACGGCCAAGCCGATTTACTACCTGGTCAGCGGCATGCACTCGCCCGAAAACGGCGGCCCCGAAATGTTGATCGAGCTGGCCTACCGCCTCATCGTCGAAGAAACGCCGTTCATCCAGAACATCCGCAACAACCTGATCACGCTGATCACGCCGGTGATTGAAGTCGACGGGCGCGAGAAGCAGGTCGACACCTATTACTTCAACAAGACGCGCGCCCAGGGCGACGCGCGGCTGCCGCTGATGTACTGGGGCAAGTACGTGCAGCACGACAACAACCGCGACGGCATGGGCCAGATGCTGGAGCTCACCAAGGCGGTCACGCGCACGCAGCTGCAGTGGTACCCGACCGTGATGCACGACCTGCACGAGGCGCAGACCTATCTCTACTCGTCGACAGGCACCGGCCCGTACAACGATGCGCTGGATCCGATCGTGATCAGCGAGTGGTGGCAGCTCGCGCAGAACGACGTGATCGAATTGACCAAGCGCGGCGTGCCCGGGGTGTGGACCTACGGGTTCTACGACGGCTGGGTGCCGAACTACATGTTCTTCATCGCGCACTCGCATAACGCGATCGGGCGCTTCTACGAAGTGCAGAGCTACGGCCCCGATCCGTACGAGGTGCGGCCGGGCGCGACCACCACCAGCAAGGAATGGTTCCGCCCCAACCCGCCGCTGCCCTTCATCAAGTGGGGCCCGCGCAACAACA
>JANOZI010000023.1:0-7126 GCA_031429375.1 Acidobacteriota bacterium
GCGTGAAAGACGGGCTCATCGAGAATCCGATGCGATGCCACTTCGACCCGAAGACGCTGGCGTGTCCGGCATCCGATGCGCCCGGATGCCTCACCGCGCCGCAAGTCGAGGCCGCCACCGTCGTGATGGGCCCGGTGAAGAACCGGAAGACCGGCGAGTTGATCTTTCCCGGGTATGCGTTAGGCACTGAGCTCGGCTGGTCCCGCCTGCTCGGCGGACCAGAGGCGTACGACACGGCGACCGATCAGTTCAAGTACATCGTGTTCAACAACCCGAACTGGGACTGGCGGACCTTCGACCTCGAGCGCGACGTGGCGGCAAGCAATGCCGCGGCACACGGCGTGCTGGCCGCGGTCAACCCAAACCTCACGGCGTTCGCCCAGCGTGGCGGCAAGCTCTTGACCTACCACGGTTGGGCCGATCCGAGCATTGCTCCCCAGGCCAGCATCAATTTCTACAAGAGCGCGCTCAGCGAAACGAAGCCGCCGGCCGGGTCTCCCGACTGGCTGCGCCTGTTCATGGTGCCTGGAATGGGCCACTGTCGTGGCGGTGAAGGACCGGACACCTTCGACATGATCTCAGCTCTCGAAGCGTGGGTGGAGCAGGGGAAGGCGCCCACGCGTGTGCTGGCCTCACACAGCACCGCGGGTAAGGTGGACCGCACGCGGCCGCTCTGTCCGTACCCGCAAGTGGCGCGCTACTCGGGTACCGGCAGCATCGACGATGCCGCCAACTTCACGTGCCAGTCACAGTGACACGCTCCGGCGCAGGGTGGTGAACAGCGCGAGTGTCGCCACGCCGAATGCCATATACAGCATCTGGGCCCGCGGGCTCAGCGCCCTGCCGGCGTAATCATTGGCGGGCTCGCGATAGATCGTGTGAATGTGATCGGTATTGGCGTTCGCCGGGCCTTGCGGCGCGTACTCGATGAACACCGCCGGTCCCTGGATCCGGAAATACGCGCCCTTGCCATTGGTCGTCGCACCGGCCCACGCGAAGTAAGTGTCGTTGAGCCCCGCCTGGATCTCCGCCATCTTCGCGGCGGCTCGTTCAGCGGAGAGCATATCGACCCATTCCCTTACGAGATCCACCAGCATCGTGCGTTGTGCGGGCGTAAAGGTCGAGACGCGCACGCCCTCCGGCGCGATCGTCTTGCCGTCGTCGCCGGGACCCAGCACGAGGTTGCGGACTTCGGAGCTGAGAATGGCCTGCTTCTGCTGATCCGCGTTGAGCGCATTGATCAGCGCGAACGCCTTGTCGTTCTCGTCGCCCAGCGGGCGAATCGTCTTGCCATCAACCGTGTACGTCGCCGGCTGCGTGCCGGTATGCGTCGGCGCCAGCACGTTCTCGCGTGCCGCCAGCGTGACGTTGATGGCGAGATGATGGCCGCCGAACTGCATCATCCATTTTTCGGCGGCCGACGGTTTGCCGAGGATGCTGATGTAGTACTCCGCGCGGCCGAAGCGGATCGCCGCGCTGGCCGCGCGCGACGGCGCGCTCCGGACTTCGAGCACCTGGTCGGCGTCGACAATGGCCATCGCCTTCTGGTAGCCGTCTGGGCTCAGCGTGGCGGCCAGCAGCGCGAGCGCCGCCTTCTCCTGCGCCGGCGTCATGTCGCCCAGCTTCAAGCCATTCCGCTCTTTGGCGCCCACCTGCATGGCGATGCCCGTCGGCAGGTTCGACCAGACAGTGCGGGTCTTGTCGTTGAGGTCGATATTGGCCTTCGAGCGCTTGGCTGGATCCAGGGTGGCGAGGAACGCCTCGGCCGCTGCCACCGCCTTGGCGGTTGCGTCCGGACCCGCCGCCGCGCGCTGATCCGCGGAGATCCCGATAGTGCACGTGGCGAGTATCGACGCGAGCATGATCTGCTTCATTTGGTACCTTCAGGTCTGCCGACGACGAAGAGCCGATCGTCGGCACGCAGGAATACCTGTCCCGCCGCCGCGGCCGGCGACGCGACGAAATGGCCATCGAGTTTGTTGCGCGACAGAATCTCGAACGTGCGGCCGGCCCTGAGCACGACCGTTTCGCCCGTCTCGCTGACGAAAAAGATCTTCCCGTCGCCGGCGATCGGCGACGCGGTGAAGACGCCGCCGACCCGCTCCTGCCAGAGGCGCTGGCCGTTGGCCGCGTCCACCGCGGAGAGAATCCCGTTCTCGCCGCCCATGTAGATCACGCCTTGATAGTGCACGAGCGACGACACGTACGGTCCGGCCCGTCGGCACGCGCCACGTCACGTGGCTCGACGTGATGTCGCCGGACCCGCCCAGCCTGATCGCCATGTAGGGGCTGCTGCGATAGCCGCGGCTCAAATAGAGCGTGGCGCCATCCACCATCGCCACGGGAATCGGGAAGCGGTTCACTTCGGGATAGCTCCAGCGCGACTTGCCGGTGGCCGGATCGAACGACTCGACGCCGGTGCTCGAGTTGACGATCAGCTCGGGCCCGGCCGGCCCCTGGACGACAAGCGGCGAGCTATAGGACTCGACACCGGCAGGCTTGTCGATTTTCCACTGCACCGCGCCGGTGCGCTTGTTGAGCGAGAGCAGGTAAGACGAAGGCGTGTGGTAGCACAACAGGATGATCGAATCCTGGAACAACACCGGCGAGCTGGCATGGCCCCAATTGATGTCGAACGGTCCGTAGTCCTTGCCCAGGTGTTTCGACCACACCGGCTTGCCGGTGACATCGAGGGCGACCAGTTGGCCCGTGCCAAACCACGCGTAGACCCGCTCGCCGTCGGTGACCGGGCTGGCCGTGGCGAGGTTGTGCTTGTCGTGCACGGGCGGCAGCTCACCTTCCGCGACAGTCTCGTGCGACCACACGCGCCTGCCCGTCGCCCGATCGAAGGCTTCGACCACGAACGCGACAGCGGTGCGCGGCTTACGCGCCGCGGTCGCGAGCGTGCTCTCGCCGGCGGTGACGGGATCCACGCCCTGGGCGAGGGTCGGATGCCGTCCTGATTGCCGCCGCCCATCACCCGCCTGCGACGTGGTGTAGACGCGCTCGCCCCAGACGATCGGCGACGACACGCCCACACCCTCGAGGGGCACCTGCCACGCGAGGTTCTCCTGCGCGCTCCACCTGGCCGGCAGGGGAGACACCGCCGCAACGCCAGTCGTCGAGGGCCCGCGCCAATGCGGCCAGTCGTTCGCTGAAAGCGACGCACCCGCAATGCCGAGAACAAGCAGCACGCTCGCCAGCACTCTTGGCACCCTTGGCACCTATTCCTCTTTCTCCGACGCAGTCTTAACAAAGCGACGGACATTCGAGTAGGTGGCCGTGGAGATGATCTCGTCGAGACCTAACGCAGCCTTGTAGTACTCCTCCATCGTGTGCGGCACCCAGAAGTCGAGTGTCTCGTCCATTCGGTAGGTGACGGTGATCGCGCACCGCACCGCCGGGTCGGCGGCGTTGAGATCGGTCTTCGTCACCGCGCCGCTGAACGGATCGATCCAGATGTGCCCGGTCAGCGCAAGGTCGCGCCCGCGCGTGGTCTTGATCAGCGTGGGCCGCGCGGCTTCGCGATACGCGGCGCGCCGCAGCAGGCGCCCCGCAATCGTCTCTTCCCCTTCATCCGTGAATTCGAATCGCTCGTTGACTCGCGGGTGCAGGAACATCAAGGCCAGCGTCGGAATGTTGATCGTCCGCGCCACGTTGCCAATATTGAGGCGCGTGGTCGCTTCCGTCAGCTTGGCCGCCTTCTCGAAACGCTGGTCGTCGCCGCTTTGAAACAGCTTGAGCAACCGGTCGTCGCGCTCACGCCGCTTGCTGCCTTTCACTTCGAACGCATCACGAAACGGCATCCAGCCTTCGCCGTCACCGCCGAGCTGCACCAGCAGGAAGTCGGACTTGATCACCATGCGGCCCACCTCGCCGCCCGCCCGCATGCCGCCGCCGGGATTGCGCTGGCTCAAGTTGTCGCCGGGGTTGGGCGGGCGCTGCAACTCCTGGACGGAGGTTTCCTCGGCTGCGAGCAGCGCGAACTTCTGCTCGTACGACATGGCGTAGCGCATGGCGCTGCCGATGACGGTGGTGAAGCCGCTTCCGGGGGCCGCGCTTTCCACCCCACCACGCAAAGTCCGCGTGGCGGGGGCCCCGGCTTGCGCGTGCATGGTCAGCGACACGCCAAGAACGAGCAGCGCGCCGGCAAGGACAGTTGGCTGGGTTCTCATGGCTGGCTCCGTCGGCCCATCCTACCTTACAGTCCGTGATGGAAGTCGCGACGGCATTCGGCGCCACTGCCATCATCGGACTGTTAAGCTTGAAGATTCCTGTGTCCGCTTCCGTTCGAACAGAGCTCTTCCCCATGCTGCGGATCGCCGTCCCCGTCATCATGGCGGAGCTCGGCTGGATGGCGATGGGCGTGGTCGACACGATCATGGTCGGGCCACTCGGCCCGGCGGCGATCGGGGCGGCCGGCGTCGGCGCGGCGATGCACCTGGGGTTTGCGATCTTCGGCATGGGCGTGCTGCTCGGCCTCGACACGCTGGTATCGCAGGCCTACGGCGCGCGCGACATCAGGGAATGTCACCGCTGGCTGTTCGACGGCGTCACCCTGACGCTGCTGATGGCGGTGCCGGTCACGGCCCTCTGCCTGTTGTTGCTCTGGGCGCTGCCGTCGCTCGGCTTCCACCCTGACGTGCTGGTGCTGCTGCGCTCGTACTTCGCCATCATTCTCTGGAGCACGCCGTTCCTGATCGCCTTTGCCGCGTTGCGCCGCTACCTGCAGGGCATGCACATCGTCGCTCCCATCATGTTCGCGCTGCTCTCCGCGAACGTGATGAATGCGGCCGCCAACTGGGTCCTGATCCACGGGCACTACGGGTTTCCGCGCATGGGCGTCGCGGGCTCGGCGTGCGCGACGTTGATCTCGCGCATCTACATGCTCGGTGTCTTGATCGTGGCGGTGTGGTGGTACGACTACGCCCCGACTTCGCCCTCCGGGCGACGTCGAGGTCGCGGCGAAGCGCTTCGCGCGAAGGCGGACAAGGGTGGCGACCGACTCTGGGACATGCCGAAGACGATTAACCCGGTACGTCTCCGGATTCTGTTATTGCTCGGACTGCCGGCGGCGTCGCAAGTGACCGCCGAAGTCGGCGTCTTCGCGCTCGCCACGGCGCTGGCGGGCACGCTCGATCCGATTTCCAGCGCGTCGCATCAGATCGCGCTGAACCTTGCTGGCGTCGCGTTCATGATCCCGTTGGGACTGGGATCGGCCGGCGCGGTGAAGGTCGGTCATGCGGTTGGTGCCGGTGATCCGGCGAGGGCCGAGGCGGCGGGATGGACGGCGATCACCCTCGGCGCCGCTTTCATGATCGCCTCTGGATCGCTGTTCTTCGCCGTGCCGCACGTGCTGATTGCCTTGTTCACCACGGATCCGGCAGTGTTGTCGGTCGGGACGTCGCTGCTCCGTCTGGCAGCGGTGTTTCAGCTCTTCGACGGCATCCAGGGCGTGGTCACCGGCACGCTGCGCGGCATCGGCGATACCCGCACGCCGATGGTGGTCAACCTTGCGGCGCACTGGCTGCTCGGCCTGCCGGTCAGCTACACGCTGTGCTTCGTGTTCGGCTGGGGCGTGTGGGGATTGTGGATCGGCTTATCGCTGGGCTTGATCGTCACGGGCGTAATCCTGTTTTATGTGTGGACGATCAAGATCAGACACTATCAACTGAATTTCACCCAACTCCCAAGCCGCAAGCCCCAAGCCGTATGAATATCTGCGACGCGCATATCCACTTCTTCTCGCCGGTTTTTTTCGCGGCGCTTGGCGCCACGAAAGAGGCCGTGGCGAAAATCGGGTTCGACTATCCGGCGTCGACCGACGCGCTGGCCGACCGCTGGGTCGCCGAGCTCGACGCGAACGGCGTGGCGCGCGCGGCGCTGATGGCGAGCCTGCCCGGAGACGCCGATTCGGTGGCCATCGCCGTGCTTCGCCATCCCTCGCGCTTCGTCGGCTTCTTCATGATCGATCCGTGCCGTGACGACGCGGTCGGGTACGCGACCCGCGCGCTGGATGAGGGGCTGCGCACGATGTGCCTGTTCCCGGCCATGCATCGCTACTCGTTGTACGACGACAAGGTCGCGAAGATCTTCGAGCTCGCCGCATCGCGCAAGACCGATGGCGCGACGATGTTCGTGCACTGCGGCGTGCTCTCGGTCGGCATCCGCAAGAAACTCGGCCTGCCGAGCGCGTTCGACATGGCGTTCGGCAATCCGGCGCACCTGCATGCGCTGGCGTTGAAGTATCCGACCGTGCCGCTGATCGTCCCGCACTTCGGCGCCGGCATGCTGCGCGAGGCGTTGATGCTGGCGGACCTGTGCCCCAATGTCTATCTCGACACCTCCAGCTCGAACAGCTGGATCAAGTACACGCCCGGCCTGACGCTCGAAGCGGTCTTCAGCGCGGCATTGGCGGTCGCGGGTCCCGATCGATTGTTGTTCGGTACCGACTCGTCATTCTTCCCTCGCGGCTGGAACCGTGACGTGTTCAGCGCTCAGAAAGCCGCGCTGGAGAAGATCGGCGCGCCCGAGGATGTGCAGCAAAAGATCTTCGGCGGGAACTTCGCGCGGCTCTTTGGGGACTCGGCGCTTCGCGCCTCGTGAGACTCACCGCTCCGCGGCTCGTGGGAGTCGCTCGCTTTTGCTCGCTCCTGGGACTCGCGGCTTACGCCGCTCGTAGGGGTCGCTCGCTCTCGCTCGCTCCTGGAACTCGTGGCCTTTCGGCCACTCGTGAGGACAAGGGCGCAAACAGCTCCATCGGATAGAATTCCACCGCGTTGTAGTGAGGAGAAGACGATGGCGACGAGCGATGGTATCAAGACAGCGCTTGAACGGAACGTGAAAGCCGTCACGCTCCGCCCGTCGGTTGGCCAGGGCACCGCGGTCACGCGTGTCAGGCTCGGCACCGACTTGCGGTGCGAGATCGAGGAAGGGCCCTGGAGGCTGACCGCGGGCATGACGGAAAAATACGGCGGCGACGGGTCGGCGCCGAATCCGGGCGTGCTCGGCCGCGCCGCGCTCGGCTCGTGCCTGGCGCTCGGTTACGGGATGTGGGCCGCGCGTCTCGAGGTCCCCATTGCCTCGCTCGAGGTCGAGATCCATGCGGTCTATGACGTGCGCGGCG
>JANOZI010000024.1:0-7043 GCA_031429375.1 Acidobacteriota bacterium
ATCAAGGACGACATCCCGGTGATGCTGATCGACGAGGCAACGGTCGAGCCCTGAAGATCCTGCTGATCCGGCTGCGCCTGATCGGGGACGTGGTCTTCACCACGCCCGCCATCGGCGCGTTGCGCCGCCGGTTCCCCGATGCGCGCATCACCTACCTCGTGGAAGCCGCGGCCGAGCCGGTGGTGCGGCACCATCCGGCCATTGATGAGATCATCGTCGCCGAGCGGCCGCGCGGCTTCGCGCGATGGCGCTACGACGTCAGCCTCGCGCGCCGGATTCGAGACGCGCGCTTCGACATCGTGATCGATTTTCACGGCGGACCGCGCAGCCGCCTGCTGACTTGGGCCAGCGGCGCGCCGCGACGGATCGGCTATGCCCTGCCCGGGCGATCGTGGGGTTACACGATTCGCGTGCCGTGGACGCGATCGCTCGTCCCGCCGCGGCACTCGGTCTCGAATCAATGGGACCTCCTCACCACGCTCGGCATCGCGGCGCCCGATCGAAAAGCTGATCCGGTCGTGATGCCGGTGGACGCGCCGGCGGCGGCACGCGTCGCCGCGCGCCTCGCGGCGGCCGGGGTGCCGTCGACCGCGCCGCTGGTAGTGGTGCACGTCAGCGCCGGCAACCCGTTCCGCCGCTGGCCGGCGTCGTCGTTCGCGCAAGTCGCCGCCACGCTGGCCCTCGAAGAACCCAGGCGGCGAATCGTCATCACCTCCGGGCCGTCCGAGTCTGACGCCGCCGCGGCGGTGGCGGCGGAGGCGAGGGCGCTGGCCGGCCACGCCGGCGGCAGCATCGTCCGATCCGGCGAGTTCGACCTGGCGGAGCTGCGCGCGCTGGTCGATCGGGCGGCGCTGTACATCGGCGGCGACAGCGGCCCGCTTCACGTCGCCGCCACATCGGCCACACCAATCGTGGCGTTGTTCGGGCCGACGCTGCCCGAGCGATCGATGCCGTGGCGCGATCCGGCAGTGCGCAGCATCGCGGTTGATGGCGGACCGCTACCCTGCCGGCCGTGCCATCAGCGGCACTGCGTGCCGGGCGACTTTCGCTGTCTGACCGCGATTTCGCCTACCATGGTCCTCGACGCTGCCCGCACGCTGTTGCGTGTAGAGGCGGGTCTTTAATGGAGTGCATGTTCGAGAGTGAAAGCGGGCCGTTCCGTAGGAACGGCCCCAAAACGTTGTGCGAGCGACGGTGCTCGTACTCGCGAAGTCGTTGAGACGCTCCACGAGACCCGCCTGGCGACCGACATGACGACTACCTTTCTTACCGCTGGCGCGGCGTCGCGCGATCGCATCGACCAGGTTGGTCTGCTCGCGCTCGCCGGCATCGTCGCCGCCATGCAGCTGTCGATTGCGGCGGCGCAAATCCTGCTGGGCGTCGCGGCGATTTGCTGGTTCGCCTCGCACCTCGCTCGCAGCGAGCGGCTCGAGGCACCGCCCTTCTTCTGGCCGCTCGTGCTGTATGCGGGGCTGACACTGGCCTCGGCCGGCTTCTCGCTCGATCCGCGCGTCAGCTTCGGCGACTGCAAGCAGCTGGTGCTGCTGATGCTCATCCCGCTGGTCTACGATTTCGCGCGCGGCGCGCGCGCCACCACGATGTTGAGCGTGATCCTCACCGTGGGCGCCTTGAGCGCGCTCGTGGGCATCGTCCAGTACGGCGTGCTCAACTTCGACAACCTGGGCCGCCGGCCGCAAGGCACGTTGTCTCACTGGATGACTTATTCGGGCACGTTGATGCTGGTGATCTGCGCCACCGTCGCGCGGCTGCTTCATGCCCGGCACGGCCGGCTCTGGGCCGCGTTCATCATGCCGGCCCTGGTCGTGAGCCTGATGCTCACGCAAACGCGCGGCGCCTGGATCGGCGTGGCCGTCGGCGTCGGCGTGGTCTTCCTCACGAAAGATTTCCGGCTGACGGCCCTGATCCCCGTGGTGGTGGTCACCGCCGTCGTGCTGGCACCGACGGCGTTGTCGGAGCGCTTCTATTCGATCTTCGACAAGAACGACCTCACCAATCGCGATCGGGTCGCGATGCTGCAAGCCGGCGTGGCCATCGTCAAGGACTATCCCCTCATGGGGGTCGGGCCCAATCAAATCGAGCGGATCTATCCGCGCTACCGGGTGCCCGGTGCGGTGAAGCCGACCAACCCGCACCTGCACAACGTGCCGATGCAGATCGCGGCCGAGCGCGGCCTGCTCGCCCTTGCGGCGTGGGCTTGGTTCGTGGCGTCCGCGGCGCTGGGGTTGGTGCGGCTGTTGCGCCGCACCCGGCATCGCAGCCTCGCGGCCGCCGGCCTGGGCGCGCTCGCTGCCATGCTCGCCGCCGGACTGACCGAATACAACTTCGGCGACTCCGAGTTCCAGATGCTGCTGCTCGTGACGCTGACGCTGCCCTTCGCCGCAAATCGCGACGGAGGGTTGCCGTCGTGAGCGTGGTGCTGCTGCCCGAAATACCGTCCGCCCGCGCCCACGAATTAATCGATCGCTTCGCGTCGCGCCGCATTACGGTGGTGGGCGACGTCATGCTCGATCGCTTCCTGATCGGCCGTGTCAGCCGCATCTCGCCCGAGGCGCCGGTGCCGGTGGTGGTGTTCGATCACGAAGAGGTCCGGCTCGGCGGCGCGGCCAACGTGGCGCACAACCTTCGCACGCTGGGCGCGACGGTCGATCTCATCGGCGTGATCGGCGCTGACGAATCGGGCACGCAGCTGAAGAGCGAGCTCGCCGCAAAGGGCCTGCATGCCTCGGGCCTGGTCACCGATCCCGAGCGCCGCACGACCACCAAGATGCGCGTCGTCACGACGAGAAACCAGCAGGTGTCGCGCGTCGATTACGAATCGGATCACGAAGTCGGCGCGGTCATCGAAGATGCCATTGCCGCGCAGGTCGAATCCCGCGCCCGCTCCGCGCAGGTGGTGCTGGTCTCGGATTACCAGAAGGGCGTCGTCACGCGCCGCTCGATGGCGCACCTCGTGGCGTTCGGGCAGTCACACGGCGTACCGGTGATCGTCGACCCCAAGGTCCCGCACATCGAGTACTACGCCGGCGCCGCGCTCGTCACGCCCAATCATCACGAGGCGGAAAGCGCCACCAACTCGCGAATCGCGAACCATGAAGACGCGCAGCGCGCCGCCGCAGCACTGCGGCAGCGGCTTGGCGTCGATAGCGTGCTGATCACCTGGGGGGAGCACGGGCTCTGGCTGAATCATGGCGGCGTCGACGGCTACCTTCCCGCGTCGGCGCGGGAGGTGTCGGACGTGACCGGCGCGGGCGATACCGTGATTGCGACACTCGCGCTGGCGATCGCCGCCGGCGGCACGATGCCCGAAGCCGCTCGGCTTGCCAACGAAGCCGCCGGCATCGTCGTCGCCAAGTTCGGCGCCTCGACGGTCACGCCGCAGGAACTTAAACAGCGGTTCTAGTGCCTAGTCGTCGACGTAACTGAACGCGACCCGGACCTTGTCACCTTCGCCTTTTTCGCCGCGGATACGTTTAGGCACCGGCAGAAAGCCCTCCCCGGTCTTCGACCGCCACACGCTGGTGTCCCACTCGACGCCGTCAATGGCGGCGCGGATCGGCGTGCGGTTCCAGGCGCGTGTGACTGGTGGCGTCAGCTTTTTTGGCACCCGCACATAGGTCCAACCCCCTTTGCCGGCGAGGCGCGCCAGCGTCGCCGAGAACGGCCCCTTCTTATGCGTGGGCGGCGCCGTTGTCACGATCGGGCCAGAGTTTCTCCAAAACCGAGCACGTGCCCGTCAGGATCGCGCACGGCAAACTCGAGCATGTGATACGCCTGCTGCACCATGGGACCGTAGACCACGACGGCGCCGTTGTCGGCCAGCTCGGCATGCAACGCCCGGGCATCGCGCACCCAGAAGAACGCATCCCACGTGCCACCCTGTTTTTCGTTCGGGACGATCTGTTCCGGCGCCGGCACGCGTCGCAGCATGATCGACAGCCCGTCGCGGCTCGCGATCGCGAACTCCGGCGGATCGCCAGCGGAATACTCGGATCGAAAACCGAGCACGCGTTCGTAGTACGCGGCCGAGCTTGTGACGTCGGCCACGGGAAAGTACGGCGCGCTGCGAAGCAGTTGGGTGGAAGCCATGATCGCCATGCTAATCCTTCATCCGCTCTTCGCTGACCGAGATCGCCAGCCCATCGGGATCGAGGTACTGCGCCATGCGGGCACCGAACAGATCCTTGGGCTGCTGGGTGCACGGCACGTTCTGCTCGATCATCCTGGCATGAAACAGGTCGAGGTCGGGCACGCACAACCCGGGACGGCAGCGGCCGGGCGCAACCTTGTCCGGATCCTCGTCAGCGGCCCTGGGCGCCTCGCTGGCATGAAGCGCGAGCGTCGCGCCTTCAGTCGCGAACTCCGACCATTGCGGCGAATCAAACTTCAGCGGCAGTCCGCACACATCCCGATAAAACGCGACCGAGCGTTGCATGTCGCTGACGAACACGATGGCGTAGTTCACCCGCACTGGAAGCCCTCCGTCACTTTACGATCGCGCCGCGGTCGCTCAGTTCGCGGCGAAGCAGCGAGCGATGACAATAACGCTCGTCCTCGCAGTAGCACCCGACCGAGAAACTGGTCTGGTGCGACAACGCGGCAAGCACGTCGAGCAGGCGTGACGCCTCGGGTTTCTTGAGCTCGGCCTCGAACCGTCGGGCAAACACCAGCCACCACTTGCCCGACTGGTCCATCGTGGTGCGTTGCATCAGCGCGGCGCTCGGCGCCAACGTCGGCAACCAGACGTCGTACCAATCGTCGCTGGCAAATCTTGCTTTTGGCACGCCGCGTGGCGGCCGGCGCACCGTGCCGATGCGCAGCCCCTCACCCCGCCGCCGGGTACTTCCTAGCCGTACGATACTGATGGCCATCGGTGATCTCGTTCGGTACTGCCACGCTGACGCGCGGGCGCGTGTATCTGATCCATGCTTCCGCCGCGGCCAGCGTGACGATCCATCCCGCCCACACTGACAGCACAAATTGATCCGTCGGCGGATAACCGGACGGCGTGAGAGCGGCGTCGATGACGCCGAACGCAATCCTGATGGTCGAGATCGTGATTGCAAATGCGAAGACACGGATCATCCACTCGCGATGCCTGGCAACCTGCCCGCGGCGAATGGCGACGTACGCCACCACGATCGAAATCAGCAGGGCCGGGCCGAACAACGCAATCGCGACCGCTTCGCCGAGACCGCCGAAGGGTATGAGGACGCCGAAGAATAATCCGGGGAGCACGGTGGCGATGAGAAGCGGTAACAGGATGCGGCCTGACCAGCGATGAAGGGCGGGATGCCGGACGCGCAGGCGCGAGACAAACTGCAGGGGCGCGAACAGCAGGAAGAGGCCGCCTGGCACGACATGCAACAGGGTCAGTTTGGGGTGGGAGGCGAAAGTCCCGTCCATCCGCGCCACCACAGCCGGCCGCTGCAGCGCCCTCGGATCGTCGCGGCCGAGGGCCGTCATGTTCCAACGCCGGACCGGTTCGGCGCGCGCGATGAAATCGTCAAGAAAGACGGTGCGCCCCACCGCCGCGAATACGCCGAGGGCGACGAGCAACGCGACGACGGCCCACAACGCGCGCGTCAGTGCAGGCGATGGCGCGCTGCGGGTGCCGCCGGCGCTCATGACACGCCGCTATTCCGCCGTCGTCGGGTTAATCGTCGTCTTGATTTCGGAAACCTTGTCGGCGGGAAAGCCGCCCTGGCGGGCGTGCTCGCGGACCATTTCCTCGTTGGGCGCGCGGTAGACGCAGAAGATCTGGTCGCCGGTCACGTAGCTGTGCACCCATTGGATCTGCGGGCCCATGTTGTTCAGCACGCTGCACGACTTCTGCGAAATGCCCTTCAGGTCCGCCGCGGACAGTTTGCCCGCGCCGGGAATATTGCGTTCGATAAGATACTGCGGCATGGTGGCCTCCTCGTTTGGCAGTAAACATTCTGACATAGAAGGCTGACCTCTCACGCGCCGGCGTGGTCGTCGAGCTTGCGGTAATACACCGTCGTACTGCAGAACCCGCCTTGTGGAAACAACGCGTAGTCGGGGATGTCGCCGACGCGCGTCCACCCGAGCCGCTCGTACAAGCGGGCGGCATCGCCGCCGGTCACTGCATCGAGCACCAGCAGCGTCTTGCCGCAGTCGCGCGCGGTGTCTTCCGCGGCCCGCATCAACGCGGCGCCCAGGCCCTGGCGGCGAACGCGGCGATGCACCAGCATCTTCGAGACGTCGGCGCGATGCGGCTGGTTCTCCGGCAGGTCGAACGACAGTTGCACGGTGCCGCAGACGCCCTTGCCATCCTCGGCCACGAGCAGCGCGCGCTCGCCGGCGGCGACGCCTTGCGCGACCCGCCGCCAGAACGCCACCGCGCGATCGCGGGTGAGCGGATGCATGAAGCTCACCGAGGCCCCGCCGTCGACGCAATCGATCAACACGGCAGCGAGCTGATCGATCAGCGCGTCGTCGACCGCCCGCGGGCGACGCACCGACCAGGAGGGCGACGTCATTGGTGCGACGCCCTGGCTGCCCGGGCTTCCGCAACCCGCGCCTTGACGGCGGCGGGCCTGTCGTTGGTTTTTGCTGATGAGGACGCTGCCACGATTACGACGCTCGCACGGTCACGGCAGCGTGCTGCGGGCCGCCGCGCGCCACCCCGAGAGCTGGCCGAGGTGATAACTCATGTGTCCGGTCAGCAGGTACGCGGCGAAGTCCCCTGAGGTCGGAAACGCGGCGCGCGCGGTTTCGTACGGATTGGGCGCATCCAGCAGCTCGGAAGCGGCGTGCGGTCCCGCGGTGGCCAACCCACCGTAAATCGATCGAAACGCGTCGAGCAGTTCCTTCATCGGCGGGTAGGTCGTGGCGTCGAGGCTCGGCGTCGTGCCCGGCGCAAACAGCGGCCGCCATTCTTTCGGCGAGATCGGAGGCAGCCCGCACAGCCGGCGGGCGAAGTCCCCGGTAATGATCATGTGGCCGAGCAGCCAGCCGGCGGTCTTGAGCCCCGGCACCGGCTCGAGCGCGAGATGCCGGTC
>JANOZI010000025.1:0-2503 GCA_031429375.1 Acidobacteriota bacterium
TCGATCACCTACGGCATCGTGCGCGAGCACGAGGCCACCATCCAGTGCGAGAGCGCGCGCGACAAGGGCACGCGCTTCGAGCTCAGGTTCGCCGCCGCGCCTGCGCCAACCGCCGCCACCGGGACAGGCACTTAATGGTAGGCATATTCGGTGAGCCCTGGAGCCGTTCCGTAGGAACGGCTCGCGAGACTTCACCGAGCAACGCAGCTCGTTTTGTCGGAATCGTTGATACGCTCAACTAAAACCATGGCAGCACGCAACGCCTCCATTCTCGTCATCGACGACGAAGAAATCATGCGGGACATCCTGGGCACGCTGCTCGAGCGCGAGGGCTACCGCGTGCGCCTGGCCGGCTCGGGGCAGGAAGGCCTCGACCTGGCGAAGTCGCTGCCGTTCGATGCGGTGATTGTCGACGTGATGATGCCCGGCATCGACGGCCTGCAGGTGCTCGACGAGCTCAAGAAACACGACGACGACTTGCCGGTGTTGATGATCACCGCCTACGCCTCGATGGAAAGCGCCATCGCCGCGATGAAGAGGGGCGCCTTCGACTACATCACCAAGCCGTTCAAGAACGACGAAGTGCTGGTCGTGCTGAGAAACGCGGTCGAACGGCGCCAGCTGGTCGCCGAGAACGTCGCGCTGAAGCAGAACCTGCAGGCGCGCTACAACAAGTTTGCCGGCATCATCGGCAAGAGCAGCCGCATGAAGCAGGTCTTCGACCTGATCATCCAGGCGGCGCCGAGCCGGTCGACGATCCTGATCACCGGCGAGAGCGGCACCGGCAAGGAACTGGTGGCGCGCGCGATTCACAGCAATTCTGCGCGCAGCGAGCGGTCGTTCGTGACCGTCAACTCCGGCAACCTGCCGCCCGACCTGCTGGAGTCGACGCTGTTCGGCCACGTCAAGGGCGCGTTCACCGGCGCCGTCTATCCGAAGAAGGGCATGTTCGATCTGGCCGACAAGGGCAGCATCTTCTTCGACGAGATCGGCAACGTGCCGATCGAGACGCAGGCCAAGCTGCTGCGGGTGATGCAGGAGCGCGAGTTCATGCGCCTCGGCGGCATGGAGACTATTCGGGTCGACGTCCGCATCATCGCCGCGACCAACGTCGACTTGAAGCAGGAGATGGAGGAGGGCCGCTTCCGCGAAGACCTCTATTACCGCCTGCACGTCATCAGCATTCACCTGCCGGCGTTGCGCGAGCGGCGCGACGACATTCCACTGCTGGCGCAGCACTTCCTCGAGAAGTACGGCGAAGAGAACAACCGCAAGAACATCGAGGTCGCGCCCGAAGCGCTGGACCTGCTGATGGGTTACGACTGGCCTGGCAACGTCCGCGAGCTCGAGAACGTGATCGAGCGTGCCGTCGTGCTCAGCACCGGCCAGCGCATCGGCACCGAGCTCATTCCGGACCAGGTGCGCAAGAACCCGTCGTTCAGCATTCCGCACGTGGTGATGCCGGCCGACGGCGTCTCGCTCAAGGAAGTGACGGTGGCCTACGAGCGCCAGTGGATCGAGTCGGCGCTCGAGGCGGCGGGCGGGGTGCAGAAGCGCGCCGCGGAGCTGCTGCGGATCAAGCCCACGACCTTGAACGAGATGATCAAGCGCTACGACATTCGCCCCCGCCGCAAGAAGGCCTCCGCCACGCAGGGCACGGAGCCCGAACCGGGTCCTACCGAGAACGGCGACGAGCTCGAGCCGGTCGGCGAAGCCGAATAAACAGATCAAGAGCGTTAACAGGAGACCAAGAGGTCAGGAGAACAATATTCTCCTGATCTTCTGATCTGCTGTTTTAGTATTCGGCGAACATCCGCCGGATTTCTTTCGGGTCCTTCGTCTTCGTCAACGCCAGCATCAGCAGGATGCGCGCTTTCTGTGGGTTGAGCGTGTCGCTCGGAATGATCCCCAGGGCGTCAAACGCTGCCGTGGCGGTGACGCGGCCGTTGCCAACCCGGCTCGAGCGAACGAGCGCGGGTCTCGACGCGGCCGGGAGCGCTGCGAGTTCCTTGACGGCCGCGGTTTCAAAACTCGACAGCCCACCGTTGCCGGACCCGGCGAAGACGAGGCCCTGCGCGCCGCTGGTGACCGCCGCTCGAATCAGCGAGGCGTCCGGTTCGATGTAGGAGTAGAGGATCACGACCTTGGGCAATTGCGTGATTGCCGAGACATCGAACTCGGTATTCAAGGTGTGACGCTTCGTGGTCGATCGATAGAAGCTCACCTTGTCTTCGTCGATGTAACCGAGCAGGCCAAGTTCCGGGGCTCGAAAGGTCTCGACCCGCAGCGTATTGGTCTTGGTGGTGTCGCGCGCCGCATTGATCTCGTCGTTCAGGACGATCAGCGTGCCTTTGCCCTTCGCATCCGGCGAGATCGCGGTGCGCACGGCGTTCAGGAGGTACGTAAAAGCTACCTTTATCAAAAGAACAAAGCTATTCAATGCCATGCGTAGTTTCTTTAATGACAAAGGCTATCTTGAAGTAGAAACACCTGTATTGCAACC
>JANOZI010000026.1:0-1968 GCA_031429375.1 Acidobacteriota bacterium
GCCATTTGCGCGCGCGATTCGACCTGGAACACACCAACCGTATCCGCCGCACGTAACATTCGGTAGACGTCGGGATCGTCGGGTGGAATCGTGGCGAGGCTGATCGGTTCTGCCCTGTCTTCCGCATTAATCAGGTGGATGGTGTCCTGCAACACGGCCATCATGCCGAGGCCAAGCAGATCGACCTTGATGATGCCCATGTCGGCGCAGTCTTCCTTGTCCCACTGCACCACGACGCGGCCGGGCATGCTGGCGTTCTCGAGCGGCACGACGGATGACAAATCACCCTGGCACACCACCATGCCGCCCGAGTGCTGGCCGAGGTGGCGCGGCAGGTCCTGCATTTGCCGCCACAACTCGGCGAACTGCCGCACCCGCGGGGCGTCGCCGGCCATGCCGACTTCGGCGAGCCGCCTGGCCAGCGTGTCGTCGGGATCGATGAACTCGAACTGGTGCAGCACCCGCGCCAGCCGATCGATCTGCCCCTCGTCGAGATCGAGCGCCTTGCCGACCTCGCGCGCCGCGCTCTTGCCGCGATAGGTGATGACGTTGGCCGTCATGGCGGCGCCGTGCTGTCCGTATTTCTGGTAGACGTGCTGGATCACGCGCTCGCGGCGGTCGCCGCTCGGCAGGTCGAGATCGATGTCGGGCCACTCGCCGCGCTCTTCCGACAGGAACCGCTCGAACAGCAGCTCCATGCCGACCGGATCCACGGCGGTGATGCCGAGGCTGTAGCACACGGCGCTGTTGGCGGCCGAGCCGCGGCCCTGCACCAGGATGTCCTGCTGCCGGCAGAAATTGACGATGTCCCAGACGATCAGGAAGTAGCCGGCGAGTTCGAGCTTCTCGATCAGGTCGAGCTCGCGCGCCACCTGCAGGCGCGCCTTGTCGTAATACGGCCGGTAGCGATCGCGCGCGCCGACTTCCGTGATCTTCCGCAGAAACGACGTCTCGCTCTCGCCGTCGGGCACCGGGTACTTCGGAAAGCGATAGCCGAGGTCGCGCATGCTGAACTGCAGGCGATCGGCCAGCTCGCGCGTGGCCTGCACGGCCGCGGGGCGATCGGCAAACAGCCGCGCCATTTGCGCGGGCGGCTTCAGGTAGCGCTCGGCGTTGGCCGCCAGCCGGCGCCCGGCCAGGTGCAGCGGGATGTGCTCGCGAATCGACGTCAGCACGTCGAACAGCGGCCGCTCTTCGGGCGTGGCAAAGCTCACGCCGCCGGTTGCGACGACCGGCACGCGGAACGCGCCGGCCAGGCACGCCAGCGTGTCGTTGTCGTCTTCCTGATCGCGATGCAGGTGGCGCTGCAGCTCGACGTAGGTGTTGGCGCGGCCGAAGGTGCCGACGATGCGATCGAGCAGGCCGCCAACACCGTAGCGTTCGGCATGCAGCAGCGGCCGGCCCGGCATGGCGACGAGCCCGGTGGTGTGGCCCTCCATTTCCGCGAGCGTGAGCGCGCCCTCGCCTTTCGGCGCGCGCAGCTTCATCCTCGAGATCAAGCGACAGAGGTTTCTCCACCCTTCCTGGGAAGAGACCAGGACAGGAAGATGAAAGCGAGAAGTGGGAAGTGAGAAGTGAGAAGAAAAAGACTTCTGACGTCTGGTTTCTAACTTCTCACTTCCAACTTCTAACTTCTCACTTCCAACTTCTGACTTACCAACGATAGTAAGTTCGGCGCCAATCAGCGGGCGAAGGCCGGCGGCGAGGGCGGCTTTATGGAAGCGCGGCGCGCCGGAGACGCCGTCGCGATCGAGCAGCGCCACCGCCGGATAGCCGAGCAGGGCGGCGCGATCGACCAGTGCCTCAGGCACCGACGCCGCGCGCAGGAAACTGAACGCTGAAGAAGCATGGAGCTCGATATACACGACAGCCCTTCAGCAAATGCCTCACACCGAACCACAGAAGCACAGAACCACAGAGAACGTTTTTATAAAAGGCGTTTAAGAAAAATGTGCTTCCGTGTTTCCG
>JANOZI010000027.1:0-2893 GCA_031429375.1 Acidobacteriota bacterium
GGAGCACTCGGTGGCGAACGCCGCGGCCCTCGCCCTGGCGCGTTCCGGGCGACTGGCACTGGCGCGGCAGTCATCCAGCCGCGCAATCGATTTGGCGGCGAAAGACGACGGACTCGAGGCTGCCGCGAGTTACCGCGCCGCTCGCGCGGTGTGGGAAGCGATGTGTGGGAATGCGGCCGAGGCCACCAAGAACGCGACAGCGGCCTTGGCGCTTTCAAACGGCCGCGACGTGGAATACGCCGCGGGCCTCGCCTTTGCCCTGTCGGGCGCCTCATCCCAATCGCAACCGCTCGCCGACGATCTGGAGAAGCGCTTTCCGGAAGACACCTTCGCCAAATTTACTTACGTGCCGGTGCTCCGCGCCCTGTCAGCACTGGAGCACGACAAGCCCGCAGAGAGTGTGGCGTTGCTGCAGACCGCGTTGCCCTACGAGCTGGCGATCACCGGCCTCAACTTCAATCATTACTATCTTGGCGGCTTGCACTCGGCCTATGTGCGCGGCGCCGCATTGGTTGCTGCCCACCGGTATGCGGAAGCGATCACTGAATATCAAAAGATCCTGAAACATCGCGGCATCGTCGGCCTGGATCCGATCGGTGCGCTGGCGCACCTGCAATTAGGCAGAGCGTTCGCTTCGTCGGGAGATCAGACCAGGGCGAAGGCTGCCTACGCGGATTTCCTCACGCTTTGGAAAGACGCGGACGCTGACGTGCCAATCCTCATCCAAGCGAAAGCGGAGTACGCGAAGCTGCAGTAATGTCGGCTTGCAGGGCTCGTTCTTAGGCATAATGGCAGCCTCGGATCTCAGGAGGCACTATGATTCTTCGACGACGTGAGTTCCTGGCGGGCGCTGGTGCTTTAGCGGCGACGCTTCCCGCAACGTTACGAGCCTCGGTGGCACAGGGCGGCCGGCAGGGTATCGACAAACCTAAAGGTTTGTCGCCACTGTTTCCACCATCCGTGCGCGCGGACTTTCCTTCCGTCTTGCGCGAGACCTACATGAACTCGGCGGCGCTCCACCCGATCGGCTCGTTCGCGGCCGATGCGATCAAGCAGCTCGTCGACTTCCGCCTGCTCGGCCCCGGCGAGGGGCGCGCGGATTTTGGCGCCGCGAAGCAGGACGAGCTCAAGAAGAAGTTCGGCGCGATGATCAACGCCTCCGCTAACGAAATTGCCTACACCGCCAACACCTCCGACGGCGAAAACATCGTCGTCATGGGATTGTTCGGGAACCCAGGCGAGTCTAAAGACTCGCCTCTACGCCGCGGTTCGAACATCGTCATCGACGAGCTGCACTTCACGAGCTCGCTCTACATGTACAAAGAGCTCGAGAAGAAAGGCGTCGAGCTGCGGATCGTCAAGCACAAGAAGTGGGCGATCGATCCGGAAGACATGGCGAAGGCGATCGACAAGAACACCCGCCTGGTGTCGATGGCGCTGGTGTCGAACGTCAACGGCTTCATGCACGATGCCAAAGCCGTGAGCGCGATTGCGCACGCGCGCGGGGCGCTGGTGTTCGCCGACATCATCCAGGCCGTCGGCGCGGTGCCGGTGGACGTCAAGGCGCTCGGCATCGACTTCGCCTCGTCCGGCACCTACAAGTGGCTGATGGGCGAGCGCGGCATCGGCTTCCTCTACGTCCGCGAAGACCTGCAGGGCACGGTGCTGCCGACGACAAGATACGGGCACCGGCAGGTGTCGAACTTCAACCGCGCGGCGCTGTCGTGGGAGCCGCTGCCGGGCGCGGCGCGCTACGAGACCGGCGGCATTCCGGTGATGATGGCGGCGTGCGTGAACGCCGGCATCGACTACGTGAACAAGCTGGGACTGACGAACATCCGCGCACACGCGAAGCAGCTGACCGATCGCCTGCAGAAAGAACTGCCGCCGCTCGGCTACAAGCCGCTGACGCCGATGGAAACCCAGACGCCGATCGTCGCGTTCGAGCTGAAGGACGCCGCGGCGACGACGAAGATGCTGCAGGCGGGCAAGATTGTGGGCACGGTGGTCGCCAACGAGAACCGCATCCGCCTCGCGGTGTCGGTGTTCAACACCCACGAGGATATTGATCGAACAATCGCGGTGCTGGGCGGACGCGCAGGTTCAATCTAAAGAACCGTCGCTAAATTACGAGGCCTGACCCCAACTTAGCGAAACGGGGAGACCCCACTAAAGTGGGGGCGGCATTTCCTGCGTCGGGGTCAGACCGTTCAGACCCCTCTACGGTAGAGTAGGGGGCTCATGCGGAGTCGTCTGCCGTTCGTCGTCGCGCTTCTGTGCCTGGGCGCGTGGATGGCCACGCCGATCGGGCAGGAACCGGCGGCTCAGGCGGGCGCGGTCGAGGACGAGATCCTCGTCAAATTCAGCAGGCAAGCAACAGCCGCACGACGCGATGAGGCGCTCGCATTCGTCGGCGGGCAACGCATCAAGAAGTTTGCGGCCATCGACCTGGACCACGTCCGCTTGCCGCGCGGGCGCCGGGCCGCCGAGGCGATCGACGACCTGCTCTCGACCGGCGACGTGCTCTCCGCCCAACCGAACTACCGCCGGCGCATCGCCGCCGCCCCGCCGCCGAACGATTTCTTCTGGGTCAACGACACCGCCAATGGTTTCTACGGCTTGAAGAAGGTCCAGGCCGACCTGGTGTGGGCCGCGCCGCACAACACCACCGGCAGCAGCGCGGTGGTGATTGCCGGCATCGACACTGGCGTGAAGTACACGCACCCGGACCTGGCGGCCAACATGTGGATCAACCCGGGCGAGATCCCGGGCAACTCGATCGATGACGATGCGAATGGCTATGTGGATGATGTGCACGGCATCAACGCCATTACCCACAGCGGGAATCCGATGGACGACCACGGCCACGGCACGCACACCGCCGGCACCTTTG
>JANOZI010000028.1:0-6816 GCA_031429375.1 Acidobacteriota bacterium
TACCCGTCCGCCATTGATCGCGAGCGCGGGTTCGAGGCGAGCCGGGTCGGCGGGATTCTCCACGCCGACAAGGATGTAGCCGTCGGACACTTCCGGGTCGTACATCCAGCCGCCGCGGCTCGGAATGCCCGCGGTCACGAGCAGCGTGATCACCGTCGCGATGATCGCGCTCAGCATGGTCATCTCGAAAATAATGATCAGGTTCGTCCAGGTCGGGACGATCGGCATGCCGGACGTCACCAGCGGCCAGGCGCGTTGCGAGGCACCGAGCAGGTAGTAGGTCAGCACCAGCCCGACGGCGCCGGCGCCGGCGGCGATCCACGGCATGGCGGTCTTCGCGTCACGGTGACCGAACTCGAAGTGATCGAACGGCTCCGACGAGATCACGGTGATGTCGGGGTCGGCCACACCCGCGGCGCGCGGGTTGTCGACGGCCTGCTGCGCCAGGTGCGGATCGTTGTAGAGGCCGTAGATGCTCTTCATCCGCGCGTGCCCTCTGGTTCGACGCCGTCCGGCAGCGGCCCGCCGTCCAGGCGGTTCGACAGCAGTCGTTCCTCGGCCAATACCGCCTGATCCATGCGCGACGGCAGGCCGGCCTTCAACTCCCAGATCGAGATGATCGGCACGAACTTCGCGAACAGGGTGTAGAGCAGCACCATTCCCGCGAAGGTCGCAGCCATGATGAACAGCTCAACGGGCGTCGGCCGATACGTGCCCCACGAGTACGGCAGCTGCTTGTGCGTCAGTGAGGGCACGATGATGAGGAAGCGCTCGAGCCACATGCCGATCACGACGCCAACCGAGGCGACGACGCACCCGGCGATCGTCCGCGTATACGGATTCACGAGAATCGCCAGCGGCAGCACGAAGTTGCAGATCACCATCGTCCAGTAGAGCGGTGCGTAGGCACCTCGCTGGGTGGCCCAGAACACGGCCATCTCGTGCGGCTCGTTGCCGTACCACACGGTCAGGCGCTCGTTGAAGACGAAATAGCCCCACAGGATGCTCATGAGCAACAACAGCTTGCCCAGGTTCTCGAAGTGCAGCGGCAACAGGTAGCGCTCGAGATGGAGCGCCTTCCGCAGCGCCGCCATGGCGAGAATCAGCGCGGCGATGCCGCTGAAGATCGCGCCGGCGACGAAGTAGGGCCCGAAGATCGTCGAATGCCACATCGGCACGTTGGCCATCGAGAAGTCGAACGACACGATGGTGTGCACCGACACCGCCACCGGCAGGATCGCGACCGCCATGATCTGCATCGCCGATTCGAGGCGGTTCCACTGCCTGGTCGTGCCGCGCCATCCGAACGACAGGAAGCCGTAGATGCGCCGCCGCCAGCCGGTCGAACGATCGCGCACGAGCGCCAGGTCCGGAATCATCGGCAGGAACAGGAAGAGCACGCTGCCGGTGAGATAGGTGTTGATCGCAAAGAAGTCCCAGGCCAGCGGCGAGCGAAAGTTCGGCCAGATCTCGCGCGCGCTCGGATAGGGAAACAGCCAGAACGCCAGCCAGGGGCGGCCCAGGTGAATGATCGGAAACATCGCGCCGATCATCAGCGCGAACACCGTGATGACCTCGGCGCAGCGCGTCACGGGCCGGCGCCATCCGGCGTTGACCAGGCGGAGGATGGCGGAGATCAAGGTTCCGGCGTGGCTGATGCCGATCCAGAACACGAAGTTCGTGAGGTACAACGCCCAGAACGTCGGCCACCGCTTGCCGCTGACGCCGATGCCGTACCACAGCTGGTAGCCCCAGGCCGCGGCGCCGCATGCCACCACCGTGCCGGCGGCGAACATGACGGCGTAGAACCACACGGAGGTGTGGAATAACGGACGAATCAGATCGTCCGCGATCGGCTTGGCGGCGGTGCGGTCCAAAGGAATGGTTCCTATGCGAATCTAGAGAGCGTCCGATTCATGCCAGGGCTGTCGCGATAAATAGGTGATCTTCGGCTCGGCCCCAAGATCCTCGAGGAGCCTGGTGCCGCGCGGCGATCGCGCCAGCCGCGCGACGCGGCTGGCGGGATCGTTCAGGTCGCCAAACACGATGGCCGTCGTCGGACACGCCTGCGCGCATGCCGGCTGCAGTGAGCCGTCGGCGATGGCGCGCTGCTCGGCCTTGGCCGCCGTCTTCGCCGCCTTGATGCGCTGCACGCAGAACGTGCACTTCTCCATCACGCCGACCTCGCGCACCGAGACGTCCGGGTTGAGCTGCAGCTGCGACGGCTTCGGCCATTCCGGGTTGAAGAAGTTGAAGAAACGAACGTTGTAGGGGCAGGCGTTGGCGCAATAGCGGGTGCCGATGCAGCGGTTGTACACCTGCGCGTTGAGGCCGTCTTCGTTCTGGTGGCTGGCGTAGGTCGGGCACACCGCTTCGCAGGGCGCGTTATCGCACTGCTGGCACAGTACCGGCCGGAACTTGACGCGGACGTCCGGAAAGTCGCCCTCGTAATAGCGCTCGACGCGGATCCAGTGCATGGCGCGGCCGCGCGCGGCCTGCTCAGGCGACACCGTCGGAATGTTGTTCTCGGCATGGCAGGCCGTGACGCAGGCTTCGCACCCCGTACACTTGTCGAGATCGACCGCCATCCCCCACCGATACGCCATCAGTGTTCCTCTCCTCGACCGTGCGTCCAGTCGGGCCGTTCGCGCGTCGCGCCGCCAAAGAGGATCAGGCTGTCGGTATCGGGGCCGCCGACGCGTGCGATCTTGACGCGCGTCGCCGACCACGCCAGCGTGCCGGTCTCGGCGATCATCGCCGGGGCCAGAATCGCAATCGCATTCACGCCGCGATTGCTCGCGTAGCGCGTGAAGTTGGTGTGGCCCTGCCCGACCGGCATGGCGACCGCGTCCGGCGCAATCCCGGGATTCAAGAACGCCGGCGCGCGCACGCTGCCCTGCGTGGACGTGACTTCGATCAGATCGCCCTGCGCGATGCCAAGCTCATGGGCCTTCTTCTCGTTGATCTCGACCCAGCTGCACCACATCGCCGACGTCATCGGATCCGGCATCTCCTGCAGCCACGGCAGGTGGGCCAGCGAGCCGTCGTAGAGGCTTTGCGAGGCGTACGGCATGAAGTGGAACGGGTACTGAGAGGCCTCGCCATCAAAGACCGGGTCGGCGTACACCACAGGCGGGTCTTCCGCCTTCGCGCCACGCGCTACGGCGGACAAGGAAGACCCGCCTCTACGGCCGGCCTGTCGAGGCGCGTCTTGCGACGCGCCTGCGGGCGCGGCGTTCAAATACTCTTCAAAGGTATTCGGCAACCCGGCAATCGGCTTCGCCAGACCCCGAGACACTTCGAGCAGAACATCCGGCGTCGATCGGGTGTCGTAGAGCGGCCGCATCACCGGTCCGAACTTGCTCGGCGCGGCCTTGGCCGAGCCACTTTCCGGCGCGGCATCGACCCACGACTCGAGGAACGAATGGTCCGGGAGGATCAGATCCGCCAGCGCGCTCGTCTCGTCAACGAAGGATCCGAAGCTGACGATGAATGGCACGCGTTTCAGGGCGTCGGCAACGTTCCACGCTGACGGAGAGCCGTAGACCGGATTCACGTCATCGATCAGCAACACCTTGGGCGCCGTGTCGATGATCTCCTTCAGCGACCTGGTGGCGACTTGTGCGCCTTGCGAAACAAATGACACGCCGCCGGGTTGGTTCAGTGCGGCCCGATTCAACGTGTTGACCGCGTGCGCGTGGAACGCGGCATTGGTGTGCGCCAGCGGGGCGCCGCCGATGATTGCGACCGCAGGCGCGTTGGCCGCGAACTCGCGCGCCAGCCTCTGGATCTTTTCGGCCGGGACGCCGGTCTTCTCCGCGACGTTCTCTGGCGCGTAGTCGGATGCAGCCGCAGTGTTCTTGGCGACCAGCGACGCCATCGCGAGCGCCAGCAGCCCTTCGGTGCCGGGCTTGCACGCCACGAACTCGTCGGCGTTGGCTGCGGTCTGCGACAGCCGCGCGTCAACGTGGACGAACTTCGCGCGCAGGCCCGGACGCGCCTGGCGCATGCGCCCATACGCCACGCTCTGCGCGACCGCTGAATTCCACGTGCCGAGGAAATCCGCACCGAACGAGATGACGTACCGAGCGTTCTCGAGATCGACCGTCGCAATTTGATGCGAGCCCAAGGCCGCTGCATTCGCCTGGCGCAGGACGTCGTCGGAGAACAACTCGTACGTCACCGGCGGCTTTGCACCGAATCGCTGCAACAGCGCGGCGGCGAGCTCGAGACGACGACCGCGGCGCGGCTTTGTGAGAAATGCCAGCGCGGCCTGATCGCCGGCGGCCGCGAGCTCGTTGAGCTTGCCGGCCAGTTCCTTGATCGCCTCATCCCACGTAATGTCGACGAACTGACCGCTGCCGCGCTCGCCCGATCGCTTGCGCGGCTTGTCGAGTCGATCCGGATGATAGGTTATTTGAATCGCCGCCTGGCCGCGCGCGCACAGCTTGCCCTGGCTGATCGGATCCTCCGGATTGCCTTCCAGCTTTTTGGCGAGGCCCATGCGAATCACACCCGGCTGGCCGTTGCGAAACACTTCCGCGTCGCCTTCCATGACCCTGGCGATCACGCCGCAGCCGGCGTCGCAGAGCGGGCAGATGCTCGGCTTCCACGTCGCAACACCGGGCACGAGATCCTCTTCCGGGATGAAGCGGATGATCTGGTTCTCGGGATTGCCGCACGCCGTGAGCGCGGCGGTGGTCCCCGTAATCGCGGTGAGCTTGATGAAGTGACGCCGATCCATTCTGCCTTGTGCCTTCTGCCTTCAGTAGTGACAGGTCAGGCAGTCATTCGACGCCTGCTTTTGTTTGTGGCAGTTCACACAGAACCCCATGTCCATGTTCACCGCGCGGCGCGCCACGGTCTGCTCCGCCTGGTTGCCATGGCAGGTCGAACACTCCACCTTGGCGCGAATATGGGGCGCATGCTCGAAACGCACATGCGACTCGGGGAAATAGTTGTAGACGCGGTTCCAGTTGAGATCAACACCCTTCGCTTGCATGTCGGTGATCTGTTTGATCAGCGGGCGATCGGTGGCGATCTGCGAGTGGCAGATCATGCACGTGTTGATGCCCGGCAGTCCCGCGCGCGGGCCGGTCTCGACGCCGGTGTGGCAGTCGGTGCAGGTCGCGCCCTTCGACAGGTGAATCTGGTGCGAGAACGGAAAGGGTTGCGCGACATCGGTCGGCCGCGAGCCGATGAATTCGCGCAGCGCCTGGCCGAACGAACCGCGCGCCGGCGTGACCACCGGCGCTGTGCCCCACCGCGACGCCGGCACTGATGGATCGTTCCACTTCGGCTGGCCTGGGCTCGCGAACGTGCACGCCGCCGTTGCGACGAGCAGCAGCGCTGCCGAAAGCAGAAGCCACAGCGCCGAAGGCACAAGGCAGGAGGCAGAAGGCAGACGGCCGTTTTTGCCTTGTGCCTTGTGCCTTGTGCCTTTAGGACTTCGGAACGCCACCGAGGCTGCGGACGAAGTGAACGAGATTCCAGGTGTCCTGATCGGTGATCTTGCCTTTGAGGCCCTTCATGTCGTACTTCGGAGGCGCGCCGTTCTGGATGATCCAGAAGATCTCGCCTTCGCTCGACCCGCGGGTCCACGTTGCATCGGTGAGGTTCGACGGCTGCATGGTCTTCGGCGCCATCTTGCTGTCGCCCGCGCCCGTGTCGCCATGGCAGAATCGGCAATACTTTCCGAACAGCTGCTTGCCGGCCGCGATCGCCGCCGGAGACGACGCAAAGGCCGCCTTCACTTTCTTGGCTTCGGCCGGCACGGCCGCAGGCCCTTTCGCCGGCGCCGCGGTCTGCGCCATCAGGCTCACGCCCAGCGTGAGGGCCCACGCCACCGCCATGCCACCGAACATTCCACGAAATACACGACTCATGTTCACGGTCTCCTTGGCGAACTAATTCCAGAGGGATTCCGCGACAATCGGCGCGAATAGCGGCTGTTGATGGTCACGGCGCGAAGGAATATTCACACGAGCAGCGCCCGCCGCGCAACCAAATGTCTACTTATGACCGGTGAGCTACCTGAGGATAGTGGCCTTGACCTCGACAATAATCTTGCGATCGCTGACCGGATCGGCGGCCTGGGACACAATCAACGGTTTACCGTTCTGCAGGACGACGGTGAGGCTCTGATTGAGTTCGGTGGGCCGGACCTGCGACGGCGGCATACCGGTGCGACCGGTCGTCTCCGGGTCGTACGCTTCCAGCGACTGCGCACTGAGCGGATTGTAGCCAATAGTCAACTCGAGATGCACGACACCCTCTACCAGGAACGGACGTGCATCCACATTCAGCCCGACCGGGACGTTGCCCGTCGTGCTGTTCGGGCGCGCGACACCTGCCGCCCGGATCTTGCCCCACGTGCCGCTGGCCGCAATCATCGAGACGGTCTTTTTCTCGACCGGGCCGCTCCCTGTCTGATCGCTGATCGTCAGCTCGATCTGCACATTGGTTCGCGCCGGCACAGCGGCGGTGGCCCGATCGTCGGCCGCCGGCTTCGACGACTTGGCCGCCGGGGTTGGAGTTTGCTCGTCGGACTGAGCGGCCGCAGTGAGCGGAACGCCCATCGTCGCGGTTAGGACGATCGCCGAAACCAGTGAACTTCGCATGTCATGCTCCTCAGGAAAGCGCGGAACTAAAGTTCCGCGCTACACCGTCACGAAACACCGTCTCGGACGTCAATGAGGCGAATTCGTTTCGCCGGACAACGTCAACTCGGTCAGGACAATTGGTGTAAGCACCACAAACGCCTCTTCAGGACGTGAGGGCGCCGCGAGCGAGACGACCTCGAGCGGCGCCGGCGCT
>JANOZI010000029.1:0-8961 GCA_031429375.1 Acidobacteriota bacterium
GGCAGCGTCACCGGACCGCAATTCCGCCGCGTGGCGCTGCCGGAAAACCGTCACGGCATCCTCACGCAAGGCAGCATCCTCCTGCTCACGTCGGTGGCCGACCGCACCTCGCCTGTGCAACGCGGCAAGTGGGTGATGCAAGTGCTGCTTGGCGCGCCGCCACCGCCGCCACCGCCGAACGTGCCGACGCTCGAGAACACCAAGGCCGTGGCCGACGGCCGCCTGCTGACCGTGCGCCAGCGGATGGAGCAGCACCGCGCCAATCCGGCGTGCACATCGTGCCACCGCGTGATCGATCCGATCGGACTGTCGCTCGAGAACTTCGACGTCACCGGTCAGTACCGCATCAAGGACAATGGCGCGCCGGTCGATGCCAGCGGCCAGTTATATGACGGCACCAGCATCGACGGGGCGGCGGGCCTTGTCGCGGCGCTGCTCAAGCGCAAGACGACGGTGCTGACGAGCTTTACCGAGAGCTTGATGACGTACGCGCTCGGCCGGCGGGTTGAGTACTTCGACTTGCCCACCGTCCGCGCTATCGTCGCCGACGCGGCCAGGCACGATTACCACGCCTCGTCTTTCATCATGGGCATCGTCAACAGCAGCGCCTTTCGCATGAGCCGCCCGGCGCCGGTGGAAGCCACCGCTGCGGCCGAGCGGCAGCCGTAGGCAGGAATTCAGGAGACCGATTCGATGGTGATTTTCAAGCAGCAACTCTCGAGGCGGACGGTGCTAAAAGGCCTGGGCGCGACGATCAGCTTGCCGCTGCTCGACGCGATGATTCCCGCCGCAACGGCGCTGTCGAGGACGGCGGCGGCGGCCGGCCGCACGCGTCTCGTCGCGTTGGAAATGGTGCACGGCGCGGCCGGGTCGACAGCGTTCGGGCTGAAGGCCAACCTGTGGTCGCCCGCCGAGGTCGGTCCGGCGTTCGACCTCTCGCCGACCAGCCTGGCCCCGCTCGAGCCGTTCCGCGACTACCTGACCATCGACAGCAACACCGACTGCCGCCAGGCCGAAGCGTTTACCACGCCGGAGATCGGCGGCGATCACTTCCGCGCCGCCGCGGTCTTCCTCACCCAGTCGCATCCGAAGCAGACGATGGGGTCGGACGTGATGGCGGGGATTTCGCTCGATCAGCTTTATGCGAAGCGCTTCGGCCAGGACACGCCCCTGCCGTCGATGCAGCTGTGCGTCGAGAACCAGGATCAGTCGGGCGGCTGCGAATACAACTACTCCTGCGTCTACACCGACACGATCAGCTGGGCATCGCCCACCGAACCGTTGCCGATGCTGCGCGATCCGCGCGCCGTGTTCGACCAGTTGTTCGGCGCCGGCGCCACGCCGGAAGAACGCGCCCGCCGCAGGCGCGAAGACAAGAGCATTCTCGACAGCCTCGTGGCGGCGGTCGATCGGCTGAAGAAGCAGGTCGGCGCCACGGATCGGGCGCGGCTGACGGAGTACCTCGACGACATCCGCGAGGTGGAGCGCCGCATCGAAAAGGTCGAGCAGTTCAACGCCACTGGCGAACAACGCCAGTTGCCGGGCGCGCCGGCCGGGGTGCCCGATTCCTACACCGATCACGTGAAGCTGCTGTTCGATCTGCAGGCGATCGCGCTCGCGTCGGAGATCACGCGCGTGTTCAGCTTCAAGATGTCGCGCGACGTCTCGAACCGCGTTTATCCGGAAACGGGCGTCACCACCGGTTTCCACAACGCCTCGCACCACAACGAGCGTGAGGATCGCATCCGGGACTTCGCCAGGATCAACCGCTACCACGCGAGCCTGCTGCCGTACTTCCTCGATCGCCTGAAGCGAACCCCCGACGGCGAGGGCAACTTGCTCGACAACACGCTGGTGATTTACGGTTCGCCGATGGGCAACCCCAACCTGCACAATCACAAGCGCTGTCCGCTCGTGCTGGCCGGCAAGGCCGGTGGCGCACTGAAAGGCGGACTGCACCTCAAGGCGGCCAACGGCACGCCGATGGCCAATGCCTTCCTGTCGGCGCTACGCGGCATCGGACTCGACACGCTGCCGTCGTTTGGCGACAGCACCGCCGCATTCGACCTCAACACCGTCCAGGCCGCGACCGTCGCGGCCGCTGAGTAGGAGCGCGTCATGGTTCGACGAGTATTGCAAGGCGGCGGCGCGGCATTGGCGGGAGCACTGTCACTGGCCGCGGTGGTGACAGCCAGCGGCGCGATTTCGATCCCTGATGCCGCGATGACTGGCGATCGGGCGGCCATTACGACGCTCTTGAAGCAGGGCGCCGACGTCAACGCCACGCAGGGCGACGCCGTGACGGGATTGCATTGGGCTGCCCGCCTCGGCGACGCGGAGATGGCGAGGATGTTGATCATGGCGGGCGCCAACGTGCGCGCCACCACCCGGTTTGCTTCGTACGCCCCGCTGCACCTGGCGGCCGAGCGCGGCAGCGCGGACGTGATCGCGCCGCTGCTCAACGCCGGCGCGGATCCGAACGCGAAAACCAGCACCGGCGCCACGCCGTTGATGCTGGCCTCGGCGTCGGGCGATGTCGCTGCGGTGACGGCGTTGCTCGACGCGCGCGCCGACGCCAACGCCGCGGAACTCGATCGGGGACAAACGCCGCTCATCTTTGCCGCCGCCGCCAACCGCCTGGCGGTCGTGAAGCTCCTCATCGCGCGGGGCGCCGACCCGAACAAGGCGACGCGGTTTACCGACCTGGCGGCCCTCAGCAAGAACGGCGAGAACCCCGACGGCCGCAACCTGGTTGACAAGCCCGCGGGGGCGTCGATGGCGCCGGCGCGGCCGGCGCGGCCGCTGCAGCCGGGCGTCGAACGCCAGTATCTCTACAACGAACAGGTCTACGCGCAGGGTGGCATGACGCCGCTTCATTACGCGGTGCGCCAGGGATTCGCCGGCGTCGCGTTGGCGCTGCTCGAGGCCGGCGTGCCGGTGAACCAGCTCAAACCCGGCGACCACGCGTCTCCGCTCCTTATCGCCACCATCAACGGCCACTTCGACCTGGCGGCGCGTTTGCTGGAGCGCGGCGCCGATCCGAACCTCGCGGCGGAGAACGGCGCGACGCCGCTGTACGCGGCGGTGAACCTCCAGTGGGCGCCTCGCGCCGGCTACCCGCAGCCGCGCGCGCAGTTGAACCAGACGATCACCTACCTCGATTACATGAAACTGTTGCTCGACAAGGGCGCCGACGCGAATGCGCGCCTGCGTAAGAAGGTGTGGTACACGGGCTACAACTTTGATCAGTCGGGCGTGGACGAAGTGGGCGCCACGGCGTTCTGGCGCGCTGCCTATGGCGCCGACGTCGACGGTATGAAATTGCTCCTCGCGTATGGGGCGGATCCGAATCTTGGCACCGTCAAGCCACCCGAGCGCCCGGAAGTCGGCGATGCGGGACGGCGGGAAGTCAAGGACGTGTCGGGCGTGCGGCCCGTGCCGGTGGGCGGATCGGGCGTGCCGGCGCTACTGGCGGCCGCGGGCGTGGGTTACGGCGAGGGCTTTGCCGGTAACTCGCATCGCTTCGCGCCGATTGGCCAGTTGGCGGCCGTGAGGTTCCTCGTGGAAGTCGCCGGCGCCGACATCAACGCGCGCGATCACGAAGGCAACACCGCGATGCACCACGCGGCCGCGCGCGGCGATACCGAGATGATCAAATACCTGGTGTCGAAGGGCGCGGACCCGAAGGCCGTCAACCGCGAAGGCCAGACCACCATCGATCTGGCCAACGGCCCGGTGCAGCGCATCTCGCCGTGGCCGGACACGATCGCTTACCTGACGTCGCTCGGCGTCGTCAACAACCACAAGTGCGTGTCGTGCTAGCGTCGTGCGACCCGGGTGATTCTGGCTAAGATCGCTCGCGTGCAGATTCCATCTCGCTCTGCGCTGGCGTTCGCCCTGCTGATCGCCGCCGGGTCCGCCGTAGCCTTGGCGAACTTGTCCACGGTCCTGTCCGCCGTAGCCTTGGCGGACTTGTCCGCCGTAGCCTTGGCGAAGGCGGAGGCGGAGAACTGGACGCGGTTCCGCGGACCCAACGGCACCGGCGTGTCAACCGCGACGAACGTGCCGATCGATTTCGGCCCCGACAAGAACGTCAAGTGGAAGACGGCGCTGCCGCCGGGCCACTCGTCGCCGGTACTGACCGACACCCACATCTTCGTCACCGCGCACTCGCCCGATAAAGACGCCTACAAGCTGTTCGTGATTGCGCTCGATCGCAAAAGCGGCAAGCCGCTCTGGCAGCACGAGGTGCCGCGAGCGCAGGCCGGCCGGCGCGAAAACGTCAACGGCCCCGCCTCGCCAAGCCCGGTAACCGACGGCGCCAACGTCTACGCGTTCTTCCAGGACTTCGGCTTGATCAGTTACACCGCCGACGGCAAGGAGCGCTGGCGCCTGCCGCTCGGTCCGTTCAACATGTTCTACGGCTTCGGCGCCTCGCCGATCCTCGAAGACGGGCTGGTGATCCTGCCGGTCGATCAGGACACCGATCCGTACTTGCTCGCGGTTGATGCCAGGACCGGCAAGCCACGCTGGAAGGTGTCGCGCCCGCACGTGATCTCCGGCTACTCGACGCCGACCATCTGGCGCCCGGCGGGCGGCGGCGCGCAGATCCTCATTCCGGAATCGTTCCAGCTCACGGCGTATGCGGTGGCCGACGGGAAGAAACTCTGGTGGGTCCGCGGGCTCGCGTGCGAGATGAAATCGGTCGCCAGCATCGACGGCACCACGCTCTACGTCAATGGCTGGGGCTTCGGCCAGAACCAGGCCGGCACGCAAATCCCGACCGTTGACTTCGCGGCCGGGCTCAAGACCTACGACGCCAACGGCGACGGCTTCATCGGCCGCAACGAGATCAACGGCACCGGCCCGATGGATCGCATGCTGCGGCCCGATTACGGCTTCGACGCCTTCGACGGCAACCGCGACGGCAAGCTCAACGCGCAGGAATGGGACGTGTTCCGCGCCATGCTCGGCGCCGAAAACGGGCTGATGGCGATCACGCTGGGTGGCTCCGGTGACATGACGGCGACCGCGGTGAAATGGAAGTACCTGCGGCCCGTTCCACAGGTGCCGTCAACCGTGCTCTATCAAGGCGTGCTCTACATGGTCAACGACAGCGGCATTCTGCTGTCGTTCGATCCGTCGAGCGGCACCGTGATCAAACAGGGACGGCTCAAGGGCGCGATCGACAAGTATTTCGCCTCCCCCATCGGCGCCGACGGCAAGGTCTGGCTCGCCAGCCAGGACGGCACCATCTCGATCGTCACCGCCAGGGGCGAATGGGAAATGGTGCAGGTCAACACGCTGGACGACGAAGTGTTTGCGACGCCAGTGCCGGCCGACGGCGAGTTGTTCGTGCGCACGCGAAGCGCGCTGTATAACTTCGTCAAATGAGACTGCTGATCGCCGCTCCGTCTCCCTGATGCGCCATGACCATGGCCCGGGGAGTGCTCCTCGCCTTGTTCCTCGTTGTTCCGCTGCTGGCGCAGCGGCCGATTGACCTGCGCGAAAAGGGATTCAAGGCCGGCGCCGAGCTCGTGACCACCGCCGTCACGGTGCGGGACGGCGAGGGCCGCCTGGTCATCGACCTCAAGCAATCCGACTTCATTGTCGAAGAGGACGGCGTGGCGCAGCCGATCACGCAGTTCACGAAGGAGCGCGTCCCCGTGAGCCTGGCGCTCGCGCTCGACATCAGCGACAGCATGCGCGGCCAGCGGATGGCCGACGCGCGCGCGGCACTGGCGAATTTCCTTGATGCGCTGCTGGCGCCGGAAGACGAGGCGTCGCTGCTCGGGTTCAATCACGAGACCCGCCTGCTCGGCGAGTGGACGACGCTGCGCCCCGGGCTGCGCCGCAAGCTCGACGCGATTCGTCCCTCCGGCGGGACGGCGCTGTTTGACGCCATCGCCAGGTCATTGCCGTTGTTCGAAAGCCGGCAGCATCCGCGGGCGGCGCTGCTGCTGGTGTCGGACGGCGCCGACACGGCGAGCGACCTGACGCCGACGGTGGTGAAGCAGACGCTGGTCCGCAGCGATGTGTTTCTGTATGCGATCGGCATCGACTCCACCGACGCGCGCGCCGCGACGCGGATCAATCCGTTCACGCTGCAGGACCTGACGGCACAAGGCGGCGGCTATACGGAGATCATCAAGAGCACCACTGAGCTCGGCGCCGCCACCGCCCGAATCGCCGAAGAGCTCAACCATCAGTATGTGATCGGCTACACGCCACTCAACAGCGCCGACGGTAGATACCATTCGATCCGCGTCAGGGTCACGAACGACGCGCTCAAGGTCCGCGCCCGCCGCGGCGTCGTCCGCTGATCACGCACGTCGCCACAGAAGACGCAGAGACACTTTTTTCAAAATACTTCTCGAAACAAGCTCTTGTCACGGGTCGCAACTCTTGCGCAGCGCTTGTAGCGTAAGAAACAAGAGTTGCCGTGGCAGACCAGAAATGCAGAGAGCAGCAAGAAAGAATTGGTCTTCTCTGTATCTCGCAGTCTCTGTGGCCGTCCGTGGACGGTGGGTCATGTTAGGCTAGCCGGCATGCGAGTCACATTTCTTGCAGTGGCGTTGTTGTCGACTTCTCTACTGGCGCAGACGCCCGCGCAACCTGACTGGGCGAAGCTGGAAGAGGAATCGATGCGGCACTTCCAGGCCATCATCAAGATGGACTCCACCGATCCTCCCGGTGGCGAGAAGCCGGTGGTCGATTACCTCAAGCAGGTGCTCGAGGCCGAAGGCATCCCGGTCCAAATCTTTGCGATGGAGGGCCAGGCTCACCGGCCCAACCTGGTCGCGCGCCTCAAGGGCAACGGCAGCAAGCGGCCGCTGCTGTTGATGGGCCATACCGACACCGTCAACGTCGACCCGAAGAAGTGGACGCATCCGCCGTTCGGCGCCGTGCGCGAAGGCGGCTGGGTCTACGGCCGCGGCACCGTCGACGACAAAGACAACGTCATCGCAAGCCTGATGACCATGCTGATGCTCAAGCGGCTCAACGTGCGGCTCGACCGCGACGTCATCTTCCTGGCCGAAGCCGGCGAGGAAGGCAGCTCGCGCCTCGGCATCCAGTTCATGGCCACCCAGCACTTCGACGCGATCGACGCCGAGTTCTGCTACGCGGAGGGCGGCAGCGTCGCGCGCACCGGCGGCACCGTGAAGTACGCGCGCATCCAGACCGTCGAGAAAATTCCGCGGGCGATCACCGTGACGGCGAAGGGCATTGCCGGGCACGGCTCGGTCCCGCTCGAGACCAACGCGCTCGCCCACCTCGGCGAAGCGGTCGGCGCGATTGCGGCGTGGACGCCGCCGCAGCGCATCAACGAAACCACCGCGGCCTACTTCAAGCGCCTGGCCTCGGTTTCCACACCCGAAGAGGCGGCGCGCTATCGCGACGTCCTGAATCCCGATCCGAAGATCTCGGGACCTGCCGACGCCTACCTTCGCAAGAACGAACCGAGCCATTGGTCGATGCTGCGCACGTCGCTGTCGCCGACGATGATCGCGGGCGGGTATCGCACCAACGTCATCCCCTCCGAGGGCACCGCCAACATCGACACACGGCTTGCGCCGGACGAGGACCCGATGAAGTTCCTCGAGCTGGTCAAGCAGGTCGTCAACGATCCGCAGGTCGAGGTCAGCTACGGCGCGCGCGACACGCGGCCGCCGACGCCGACCGCCAGGCTGGATTCCGACGCGTTCAAGGCGCTCGAAGCCAACATCACGAAACACTACAAGGCGATCACGCTGCCGACCATGAGCACGGGCGCCACCGACATGGCGTTCCTGCGCCAGAAGGGCGTGCAGTGCTACGGCATCGGCCCCGCGGCCGACACTGAAGACGGGCCGAAGGGCTTCGGCGCCCACAGCGACCAGGAGCGCATTCTCGAAAGCGAGCTGTTCCGCTTCATTCGCTTCAACTGGGATGCGGTACTGGATCTCGCCCGCTCGAGGTAGCCCGAGGTTCCACACGGGGGTTCCGCACCAAGGTTCTTCACGAGGGTTCAGCACGAAGGTGCCACACGAGGGTTCCGCACGAGGGTTCTACCCTCAGTCGCGTCGGTCTGACATCGTCGACGATCACTTCGGCACGAAGGTCGCCGATCCGTACCGGTGGATGGAGGATCTCGACTCCGCCGAAGTCGCGGAGTGGGTCGCACAACAAAACGCCGTCACGCAGGCTCACCTGCGGAGCCTGCCGCTGCGGGCGCCGCTCGAGCGGCGGCTGACGGACCTGTGGAACTACCCGCGCACCGGCTTGCCGGCGATCGAAGGCGGGCGGCTGTTCTACTCGAAGAACACCGGGCTGCAGCGACAATCCCCGATCTTCATGCGGTCGGGCACGTCGGCCGAGCCGAGGCTGGTGCTCGATCCCAACGCGCTCTTCCCGGACGGATCGCGCGCGGTGTCGCAGTACGCGCCGTCACCGGATGCGAAGCTCCTCGCCTACGCCGTGGCCGAAGGCGGCGCCGACTGGGAAACGATTTATGTTCGCGACATCGCGACCGGCGCCGACCTTCCTGACGAAGTCAGGTGGATGCGCTTTTCAGACCTGTCGTGGACGAAGGACGCCAACGGCTTCTTCTATTCGCGATACCCCGAGCCGCCGTTGAACAAGGCGCTTGAAGCCGCGCTGTCCGGCCAGGCGATCTACTATCACCGCATCGGCACGTCGCAATTTGACGACGTGTTGATTTACGAGCGGCCTGATCAACCAGCGTGGATCGTCGGCGGTGCGGTGACTGAGGACGGGCGCTACCTTCTGATCACCACGCACCGGGGCGCCGACAACAACAACCAGTTGCTCTTCGCCGACCTCGGCGATCCGCTGAGGCCCGACATCCGCGCGCGGATCACGCCGCTCGTCGAATCGCAGGATGCTGAATTCGCGCCGATCGGCGACGACGGCACGCACATCTACCTTCGCTCCGACCAGCACGCGCCGCGCCGCCGTGTG